>CAMDZX010000001.1 GCA_945910925.1 uncultured bacterium
ACAAAATTGAAGATTTATATTTTGAATAAATTCCGGTGGGAATGAGTTTCAAATTATATTAAAATACAATGCTTATCACATTTCCCACCCTACATTACTTAGTCACTTAGCTACTTAGTAATTCTGTCACGAATGTTGAAAAACTCTATTCATCACGTGAAGATTTTGAAGGTCTTGTCAACGTTATCCTTAATAATCTGTTTTATGGAATCAAGTTCTGTTGATATTGCATCCTGTTCGGCTTCAAGTTTATTCATCCTGATATCTATTACTTTTTCTTTTGCAGTGATATCAGCTTTTTCTGATTCGTATTTTGAGAGCGCAACATTCTGTGCATCGGTATCATAAACTTGGAACACCTTGCTGACGTTCATTGCAAGTTTGGTTGCGTAGTTGAAATCTTGACCGTCAAGCGTATTGACTTCTGTGATAAAAAGCATATTATTTTGAAGTTTCGCATTGAGATAATTCTTGCTATCTTCCTTTTTGGTAGGATTGTTTACGTTTTCATCATAAACCCAACCGTTTTCTGCAATCATCTTGAATATCGCATCAAAGTAATCCATACCACGAGATTCAAGACTTGCATAATATGTTTGTAATTGTGTTTCTTTTTCTTGAATTTCTGCTTTTAAATTATTAATCAATGTTGTTAATTGACCTTTTATATCAGAAGGATCTGTTGGAAGAATATATGAAGTCTTTGCATACGTAGACTTGCCTATAGTATTAGCTAGACCATAGACATTATTTCCTGCCTTAATATACGCTTCTAGTTGTTCATTACCATCACCTTCAGTGAGTTTTTTTAAAGTTTCATTAGTTGAATCTTTTTCTGAGTTTAGCACCAATTCTGCGGATACAAAATTTCCACTCTCATCATACGTTGCTTTATATAATTTATAAAGTCCGTCTGTATCAACACCGTCATTATATTTAAATGTAACATTAATTTCTGAACACTTACCATTTTTATATGTAGTTTCTTTTGTGGCAGTACCATTAGAAAGCGCATATGTTTCTATAGTAGTTGCAACTACGTTATATTGGGAAGTACACTTTACTCTTTTTGTTAGTGCAATTAGTATATCATACATATCTTCCTCTTGACCTTCTAAGGTTAAATCTTCATATAAATCTTTATATCTTTCATCCGTATCAAGCCCATTAGTTGTTAAATAGTCTATCAACTCTGTTCTGCCGTCCGGGTTTTGTGAATACTTAACGAGTAAGTTAAAAGAGTCTTCATTATATCCTGTTAAGTCATCTATATCGTCATGATTATCATCAACAAAATTTTGTTCATAAGCCAAACCTACAGTTGCTGGTGAAGGGTAGTTATCATAATTAACATCAAATTCTGTAATATAAGTTCCACCTTTACCATTTGTGAACACTTGTTCAGTATTAGTTTTATTGAGCAAACCTAATTCGGCATCTGTCATGAAATCAACAGTTTCACCACTTCCATTTTGACCTATGGTTTGTGCATATAATTTGTTGTTCGAATACCAGTCAATAACAGGAACTCCTGTGCCATCTATCATAGATTCAATATATGCAGAATAAAACGTCATAAATGTATCCATTACAGAAGATATACTTACTGCAAATTCTTGATTGTCTGGCTTCGTATCTCTATAAGTAGATACACCATTTATAGAAGAAGCATTATCCTTAGATTTATATCCTTCATCATCACCTCTACCCCTACCCCAGCTTGAAGTTAGAAGAGTATTATCATCTTTTCCGGATGCAATTGCAGAATCAACATTCTCTTTAATTGCTTCATAAGAGCCGGACGCATGTCCATTCGTTGCTTTCAGTAACTCTTTGTTATTCCCAAATTTTACCATTGTCATATAATATGCGAAATCAGCAGCTTCTACATTATATGGTAGTCCCTGATTTGCGGTCGAAACAGCTTGCTTAAAGCTGTTGACGAGAGGATCCAATGCTCCCATATCACCACTTATTCGATCATTAGATTTTGTTTTATATGATTGTATAGTAACAAAATACTTTTTACCATCTTGTCCGTTATATAAATCAGACCAGGACAATTCTGTTGAATCTTTATAAGATTTTTTACCGTCAGTACCAAGGTATACCCCCACAGCATTGCTATCATTCTCCTGATAAGTATCACTATATAGTTTATTAGCAGAAACGGTACCTAATTTAGATAATAATGTTTCTAAATACAAACCTGTATTATTAACATTATCCGTAGTATTATCAGTACCTCCCGGGTTGTTAAGCTTTAACAACGAAGCTATCCTTTGTGTAATACCACTTGTTATAGATTTCTCTTCATCATATTTATATGCTTCATTTGTTACTTTTGAAAATTCGGAATTATTATCTCCTGAAAGATTTACTTTAATAGGAGTATTTAAATATAGTTCAAATTCTTTAAGATATTGTTGTGCAAGATTATAATTTCCATACAAAGATGCATCATCCAAGATTAAACTACCTTGAGAATACTTCATCACTCCGAAAGCGTCAGTATCAAATTCCTCGCCTTGAATTCCTATCACATCTTTATTTTTAGCTGTTTCTACATAATAATTTTGTGAGTCATATGTAGTGGGATTTTTACCGTATAAACTATCATATATGTTCTGTACAATTGTTTTATCTTCTTCTCTTATTAAGCCTAATTTAGACATTAAATCATATCTTATCTTATTTTTATAATTGTAATCATTATAATTAGAGACAACCTTATACTCATAAGCATCAGACATTTTTGTGCCTGCAGTTCCGGGAATGATGTTATCACCTACCAGAACGCTGTCGTTATTAGGATCTAGACCGAAAACATTTCCTGTCTTATTGTATGTTGTATTACCATTATCATCGATACCTGAATATGCCGAAATCAATGTTGCAAGTTGTCTGTATGAAACTCCCGTATCTTTACCATCAAAAACAATATTGTTGTCATCAACAACAACTCTGCCTTGAGCATCTGTAACTATGTACGGAAGGGTTGCGTTTAACTCATTCGGTTTCATAAGAGAATCATAATCAATATCATTATAAGTAACACCCGAATCGCCTGACCATTTGAGAACTTTTTGATTCATCGCATTATTGTATTCTGCTGCAACACGATTCATATCTCTTGATAATGCAGTCTTTCTGTTAGAAAGAGTCATCAAGTTCAAACCGATAGTATTTTTTCGGTTTTGTAAAGATAAAAATCTTACTTGTGATGCTGCCATTCCCATTGTTACGACGTTCCCTTTTTTCTTGTTTCCTATGTAACATAATTGTTATTATGTTACGTATAACGGCATTTTTTTTTAAAACATTAGCAAAATTATAATAATATTTACAAAACTTTACATTATTTAGAGTTTTAGAATTATCACAAAAATAGAAGCCGTTAATGTGTTGTATAACTGGAAAGAAACAGATGATTAGTTACTTTGATACATAGTAACTTTCTAATACACCCCCTTTGTCCTTCGGACATTTCCCCCTTGTCGGGGGCAAAGGGTGAATGTTAGTATTGTTTTTATTTATACAAAAAAGAGGATGACTATTGTCACCCTCTTTTTTGTATATTCAATTATAATTATGCATTCAAGCCGTAATGTGCCATTGAGTCTTTTGCAACTTGAGCAAGTCTTTGTTTTGCTGCTTGTGCTCTTTCGTCTGCCATTGTTAATCGAGTATCGTTTACTGCAATTTCTGCCTGCATATCTGCATCCTTTTCTGCTATCGGAGCAGTTTGTGCATCTTCTTTTGCTTCCAAATCTTCAAGATCTGCTTCTTTCAATTGTTCAAGAATTGTATTTAATGCAGCTTGAACTTGTGCAATAATTGCTGCTTGTTGAGATAGTATGGATGATTTTTGTTCTGTTTGTGTAGTTGCAGCTGTTGATGGATTTATGTTACTAATATCCGCTCCTGCTGCTGCAGCAATCCCTTGAATAAGTTGATTTGAAATACCATTTGCTGCAAATAGACTTCCAATAGATACTTCATTTAGCATATTAGTTGCACTCAATCTATTGAGAGATGCTGTTAACTGACTGCTCAACCTTGTATATTTAGATTCTAATTGTGTTTTCTTTTTGCTGAATAATTTTTCGATGTTACCAATACGCTTCGTATATAAGTCGTGCATATTGTTAAGACGGACACCTTTGTGTTCAAGCACGGTCTTCTTTTGAATCGCCCGTTGATATTCAAATTGCATTAATAGTAAGCCCATTTGCTTTGAACCTCGTTTTAAGTATCCTCGTATTTATATAAAGTTTTTTTGTTGTTAAAAATTGCCTTTTTCGTTGCATTTTTGTTTACATTTCTTTACACATTGAGAAAAATCAAGCTATAAGCGGATTTTAGACAGGTAAAAATATAACATTATTGTTAAGAAATGTTACAAAACGACCTAAAAAGTAATAATTTTATTACTAAGCCAAACTGTTAAGATAATCTTTATTCGCAGCCAGAGTATCCTTTGATGCCACAATTGAATACACAGGTTTATTATTAAATACATAATTTGCAGCCTTTTGGATATCTTCTTTTGTTATCGAATCAATTGCATTATACATTTCGTTAATATGGTTGATGCCATAAGGCGTATTTTGTCCTTCTGCGAGAGTATTTGCATTATTTCTTTGCCCGTAAGACATATTTCTTAATGTATCTTTTAGTTCTTTTTTGGCAACATCGACTTCTTTATCTTCGAATTCACCGTTTTTCATCTTATTAATCTGCCTATTGAAGCCATTGATTGATTTTTGAACATTTTCGTACGTTCTTTCTCCCGTATCAGGATTATCTGTTGTTGTTTTTATATTACAACTGATAAAAGCATTATCACCTGAATCATCATAATCAGCCCAAACCGCATATGCTAACTTTTCTTTTTCTCTCAAGTTGTTAAACAGACCCGTTGTATCACCGTTTGACAATATAGATTTCATAAGAGCAAATGTTGTTTTATCCTTGGCGTTACCGCTTACCTTAAAATTGTACGCCTGAATTATTTGAGCCTGTGCCTTTGGTGCTTCTTTTGTAATAACCACAGACTTATCTATCGGTTTATATAAATTGTGTAATTTTGGAGCATCGGATTTTGCAGCAGGCATTTGTGCAAATAACGGTAGTACGGCATTTTGAACACTTCTGTCACCCATTGGTGCAGCAACGCTGACTGTTGCTCTGCTATTTGACATGATTTGATTATAGTAATCCTTCACATCGTTTATTGTAATATTATCAATATTATCAAGCACTTCTTTTACAGTATACCCCTGAGTTGTATCAGGAAAGAAAGTTTTTAATACTCCTTCTTCAGGTGTTGGTTCAATATGTTCTAAAAACTCTTTAAGCAGTCCTTTTTGTTCTTCTAAAATATCTTCGTCAAAGCAAGGGTTCATCAATTGCTCCTGACTGATTTTAACAAAATTTTCAATATTTTTAGATGGCATATCTCCGGTAATTTGAATAGTGCCATTATCAACATTTATCGACTGAGAAAGATTATATTTATCCAAATATTCTACGAATTGGTCATAATCCTTATTTGCTGTCTTTTCTTTCAGCATCCTGTTTAACAGAATTTCTACGCCCGGTTTTCCTTTTACAGGTTCAAGCGGAGTATATGTAATTATTGATTTCGCGTTTGTATTTTGCGGAGTATCAATAAATGCAATATCATAATTATTATTTAACTTATATTCTGTTATTTTTGACGTATCAAGCGGGAGTTGTTTATGCACATTGCCTTTAAACGCAACCTTAGAAGTATTTGCCTTCTCGTAGTTTTGTTTTAAAGTTTCAGCACTCGCAGAAGCAGGATGTACAACGACAATTGATGCTTTTTGTGGATTCATATAATTATGAACAACATCTTCAACATCTTGTATAGTCAAAGAATCAATAATTTTATCCTGATTTGTAATATCTGAAATATTAAAGGATAATGAAGAACTGCCTATAATTTTATTTAATCTGTCAGGATTTTCATATTTGTCTTGATTTTGTGCCTTTATATAGTTTTTAACGACTTGCAGTTCTTCTTCATCTTTAATCTTAAAATTTTGTAATTCTGTGAATATTGTTTTTAGAGCTTTTTCAGAATTATTTTCTGTTGTATCAATATCAAACCCGATTGCAACACCGTCGGTAGGAACGGTACTTACCTTTTGTACTCCCGGATTCAGCTCTGTACCTACTTCTTTTAATTTCATCCTAAGTCTTGAATTTGATTTGTAGTACAAGAAGTTCAATGCAGCTTCAAGTGTTATTTGACCTTTTATATCGTTATTGGCTGGTCCGTTAAACGCGATACTTGCACTCGTTGAATGTGCCTTTTCTGATATTAAATCCCGTCTTACGGCTTTATCAATCGGAGTAAGTTTTTCAAACCTTCTGTCAGGATTTTGTTTGTTTTCTCCTCTAAAATGTTTTGCAACAAGATTGATTGCATCATCAGGGTTTACATCTCCGGTAATAACAGTAACCATATTTGCAGGATAATAATTATTTTTGTAATAATCCATTACTTTTTTTCTGTCTATATTTTGAATATTATCAACCCGCCCTGCAACCAATTCTTCAGATGTACTTTGAATATTATATAAATTTTTTACAGCAAGATTACTAGCCTTTTCGGACATCACATCACTATACATATTTATTTCCTGACAAACAGGTCCGTGTTCTTTTTCTACCATGCTATCGGACATTTCAAGATTATTCATCATAGCTGCCTGCATTGCAATAGCGGTTTCTAAGTCCTCTTTTTCAAACTGAGGGACTCCTATTGTGTAATTTGTTTCGGCAAAACCTGTCGAAGCGTTGGTATATCCTCCCATTTCTGCAACTTTTCTGAATACATCTCCGACGCCGAGCTTCATATATCCGTCTGTACCAAAAGTTCCATTGAAAGCCATATGCTCGTTATAATGACTTATTCCGCGTTCATCATCTTTTTCGTTCATTGAACCTGTGTTTACATACGTATTAACGAACGTCTTAGGCGATTTCATCGGTGCAATCATTACCCGTTGCCCGTTTGCGAGTTTATAACAATGAACTTCCTGACCGTTTACAAACTTTTCTACTCCGAGTTTTGTATAAGTTTGAGGGACTTTCACATTATAATCTGTTGCCACATTCGACGGTAAGGAATTTATTTCAGGCGAACTATTCCCTGATACAGATTGTGGAGAGTTTTTCTTGTATAAGTTTATTATATTAGTATTTGAAGAATTAATTCCTTGAACCATATTTATATAAAACCTGATTTTTTTAAAAATTTGCTAATAATATTAACGATTGTAACAATTATAATAAAAAATCTGATTTTTAGTAAATTTTAATTAAAAAAAATACTTTATATACAAGTAGGTTAATACTCGTATGAATAATTTTGAAGGTTTAGTCAATACTTACCCCATAAATGTCGTACGCCCTTACGATTCTATTAAGGGTGGTCGTGCCTTATTGCCAAATTCACAGGATAGGGCATCACTGAATTCCGGTCTTGATAAATATTTGGATAACACGACTGTACGTAATATCGTGTATTCAAATCCGGAGATAACGCGACTGCTTGCAGAAAAAGGTATTCCTTTGAAAATAAATACGGAAGGCTTCAAAAAGAATGTCTATAATCATTCAATTGACACCAGAAATACCGCTGTCGGGATTTATAACCATTTGCCGCCTAATATAAAACAACAGGCTAATCTTAAAGATATTGCAGATGGCGCACTATTGCATGATTATGGAAAAATTTTAATTCCTGAAAACATTTTAATGAAAAATAACAGGTTATCACCAAAAGAAGAAGATATTATGCATCTTCATTCGACGTTAAGCTATGAAATGTTAAAGAATCAGGGAATTAATGATAATGTTTTAAAAATAGTAAAATATCACCATCAAAACCCATTAGGAAGCGGTTATCCGGATATCGGAAATAATCAGGGAGTTGATTTGAATACACAAATCGTATCTCTTGCAGACAAATATTCGGCGCTCAGAGAAAAACGAAGTTATAAACGACAGATGTCAGAAAATGAGGCACTAAATATTTTACACAACGAAATTAATAAAGGAGTGAATTCTGATGTATATAATGCTCTTGATAGCTATGTTATGTCTAAACAGCCAAATACAAAGAACACAGTTACATTGTCAAACTATCTTGATAGAAAGAATGCCTCACCGCAAATAAATCGTGATTCGGCATTTTATGCCTAATTTTATAAATTATATCCTGCAAACCACTAAATAATAATCCGTTAAATTATTTTCTGCCTTCATTTATCAGAGATAGAAGCAGTTATTTGAACATAGACTATCACAAAAAGAAAGCCTTGCAAGTTGTGCAAGACTCAAAAATATACATTTACCCCACCAATTTTATATCATACATAAAAAAATAAGTCAACAGCTTTTTTGTCTATATCCATGACTCAAAAATAATTAAATATAATTATTTTTTTTATCTCATTTCCATTCTATAATCATATTTGATAGAGAGGTGGATTATGAATGTTAATGATGCGTTGGTTATGATTTTAGCAGGCGGTGAAGGTAAAAGACTCTATCCGCTTACAAAAGATAGAGCAAAGCCTGCAGTACCGTTTGGCGGACGTTACAGAATTATTGATTTTGTACTTAACAACTTCGTAAACTCCGGATTTAACAGAATAAAAGTGCTTACCCAATACAAATCAGATTCTCTCAACAAACACCTTGTCAGAGGCTGGGCATTATCACCTTTCTGGAATCAATTTATAGAACTTGTTCCGGCTCAAATGAGAACAGGCGGAACTTGGTATCAGGGAACTGCTGATGCGGTTTATCAAAATATTCTTCATATTGTGGATGAAGACCCGAAGTATGTATGTGTATTCGGTGGCGATCACATATACAAGATGGATGTTTCACGCATGCTCAAGTTCCATAAAAAAAATAATGCGGCGTTAACAATTTCCGCAATTCCTATTCCGATTGAACAAGCATCAGAGTTCGGGATTATGGAGGTTGATGAGAATTGGAGGTTAATCAACTTTGTCGAAAAACCTCAAACCCCACCAAGACCAATGCCTGATAACCCTAATATGTGTTTGGCATCAATGGGAAATTACATATTCGACAGGAACATTCTTGTTGAAGCACTGAATCAGGATGCAGAAATCGAACAATCTCATCACGATTTTGGGAAAGATGTTATTCCAATGCTTTTAAATCAAGGTAAAAATATTTGTGTATACAATTTTAGCGAAAATAAATTTGCAGGCATGTCGCCACGTGAAAAGGGTTACTGGAGAGATGTAGGATGCATTGATGCATACTGGCAGGCAAACATGGATTTATTGGCATATGACCCTGAATTAAATCTATATTCAAAAGAGTGGCCATTAAGGACATTCAATTATAATTATCCGCCTGCTAAATTCATATGGAAAGAAGAAAACAGAGTCGGTATGGCAACAGACTCAATGATTTCCGAAGGATGTATTGTTTCAGGCGGTATTCTGTCACGTTGCATACTGTCGCCAAAAGTTAAGATTAACAGTTATTCAACAGTTACGGAATCCATCCTGATGGAGAATGTTACAATAGGACGTCATTCCGAAATCAGGCGCGCGATAATCGATAAGAACGTTGATATCCCTGAATATACCAGAATAGGTTTTGACAGGGCAGAGGATGAAAGACGCGGTTTCTACGTATCAGAAGGCGGAATAACGGTAGTTCCGAAAAACGCAAAATTATAATTAATATTTTATATGGGAGAATGGTGATGGAAGAAAAAACAGAATTAAAACCGTTTAGTACAGGAAAATTCCTTAATTTCGCATTAGGGTTTTTAGGACTTCAGTTTGCGTGGCAGATGAGAATAATACTTTCTGCGCCTGTAACAGAAGGACTTGGAGCATCACCATTCATATATGGGATGATTTGGCTTGCAGGCCCGTTTACGGGAATGGTTGTTCAACCGCTTATAGGTGCAATCAGTGATAATACAAAATCAAGATTTGGCAGACGCCGTCCGTATTTATTTATGGGCGCACTAATTGCAGCGATTGCATTATGGGCATTTCCTAATTCAGCAAACATTGCAGGATTTTTAGGGCATGTATTCGGATTCCCTATTCCGATTTGGCTCGGATTGGCTATTGCAGCAGCCATGATTTGGATTATTGATGCTTGTATAAACATTGCTCAAGGTCCATATAGAGCGCTTATTCCTGACGTTGTACCACAAGAACAGCATGCGGTTGCAAATTCATACATAAGTCTTGCTATCGGATTAGGCTCTGTTATCGCTGCAGGTACTGCACCGTTTTTAAACTATGTTTGTCATTATCAAATGTCCGTTCCCGCACAATTTGTTATGGCGGCTCTTGCGTTTCTGCTTGCAATGACTTGGACTTGTATGACAATTAAAGAAAAAGACTCAAGAGATAATAAAACAGAAGCTAAGACCGAAAAAACAACAGGATTTTGGGAAGATTTAAAGAATTTCTTTTTACTCTCTCCTCAAGTCGGCAGAATTTGTCTTATGCAATTCTTCACTTGGATTGGTATGATGTGTTTGATGATATTCTTTACAAGTTATGCAATTCACACGGTTTATGCAATTCCTGATTTGACCAATATTACACCTGCATTATCCGCTAAGTATGCAGATTTACAGGTTAAAGCCACTAACTATTCATCAATTTGTTTTGCGATATTTAACCTCGTATGCTTCTTAATTGCAATTCCTATCGGATACTTGGCGCAAAAATTCGGGAACAAAACAATACACGTAATTTCTTTATTGTCTATGGTAATTGCGTATATAGGTTTGGGTGTATTCAACACTAATCCTGTTCTTGTTGCTGCGTTTATGGCTTTATCGGGTATCGGTTGGGCAAGTGTTTGCGCATTGCCTTTTGCTATGCTTTCTAAGTACATCATTCCCGGAACGGAAGGTTCTGTAATGGGTATCTTTAATATCTTCATTGCAGGCCCTCAAGTAGTGGTTTGTACACTTGTTTCATGGCTCATCAAGGTTTGTATGTTCGACACTCCTGATGGCGTAAATTACCATTGGGAATATGCATTCTACGTCGGTGCGGTATGTTTGGTTCTTGCAGCTTTGACAACTTTAACCGTTAAGGAAAACAAATAGTATGGCGGAAAGTATAATAATCTTTTCAGGAAAACAGTATTCAGGGAAAGATACCGCCGCAAAGATACTTCTTGATGAACTCCCTGAGTACAGACGTTGTGCGATGGGAGATATCATCAAGTTAGAATACGGCAAAAAACATGACCTTACTTATGAAGAAATTGAGAAAAATAAGTCTAAATACCGAGCAGGACTTATTGAACTTGGCAATTGGGGACGTGCGCAATCTCCTGATTATTGGCTGGATAAAATAGTTCAATCCGAAGGGAAAATCATAGTAACCGATGTAAGAGTTCCTCATGAGTATGAAGTATTTAAAAACGCAGGTGCAATTGCAATAAGAATAGAAGCATCAAGAGATGTACGTGCTAAAAGAGGTGAGCTTGTCGGAGAAAATGATATAACTGAAACAGGACTGGATGATATAACTGATTGGAATTATGTCATTGAAAACAATTCTTCATATGACGAGTTGAAAACAAAAGTTCTTGCCCTGAAAAAACTAATACAGAATTAATATTTTTGCAGTAAGATAAAGATATTGCAAAATAAGAGGGGATGAAATGAAAACTTTAGATATAATTGTGCCTGTTTATAATGAAGAAGATTGCTTAGAGGAGATGTTTAGCCGTTTATGCAGGGTCAAGAATTCACTTGTCGGAATAGTTGATATACGTTTTTTATTTGTCAACGATGGTTCAAAAGATAAAAGCGAAGAAATTTTACGCGGGTTCGCACAAAATAATCCATATGTCAAAGTTGTTAATTTTGTCAGAAATTTTGGGCATCAGGTTGCGGTTACGGCGGGTATTAATCTTACAGATGCTGATTATGCCGTTATTATTGATGCGGATTTACAAGACCCGCCTGAACTCATTGTTGATATGTATAACAAGGCACAGGAAGGGTTTGATATTGTTTACGGGAAACGGTTAAAACGTGAAAAAGAAACCGCATTCAAAAAAGTTACGGCATTCGGTTTTTACAGGGTTTTGAATTTCTTGTGCAATCTAAACATTCCAAAGGATACAGGAGATTTCAGATTAATTACAAGAAACGTTATAGATGTTCTCAAAAACATGCCTGAACACAATCGTTTTATACGTGGCATGGTGCCTTGGACAGGGTTTAAATCTGCACCGATTGAATTTGACAGAGAAGAAAGATTTGCAGGAGAAACACATTATCCGCTTAAAGCAATGTTTAAACTTGCAACAAACGCTATTTTCTCATTCTCAACGAAACCGCTAAAAATGATTAATTATCTTGCGTGCGTTCTTGTTGTGTGTGCCTTATATTCACTTATCAGATTGAATATGATATCGGCAACAATTCTGTTTTGTACCGCTTTACAACTGTTTGCAACAGGTATTGTAGGTGCGTATATCGGAAGAATTTATGAAGAAGCCCTTGCAAGACCTTTATACATAATAAAAG
This sequence comes from uncultured bacterium, assembly GCA_945910925.1. GTDB lineage: Bacteria > Cyanobacteriota > Vampirovibrionia > Gastranaerophilales > Gastranaerophilaceae > UMGS1585. Next base: position 12,608 of record CAMDZX010000001.1, read on the forward strand.
ACAAATATAATATCGGGGAATAGATGATTAATAAAATAAAACAATTTTATAATGAACATCCCGAAAGATTTTATCTTATTCTTTTGGGAATTTTTGCGTTTATCTTTTTGGCTGCAGGCATGTGGTATTATCCGCTTGTGGATGTCGATGAAACAAGATATGCCGTTATGTCAAGAGATTTAATCGGGCATAATTGGAATTTCTTGATGCTTAACGGAGTGCCGTTTATAGAAAAACCTCCGCTTTATTTTTGGCTGACAGCGTTATCCATAAAACTATTCGGATTTCATGAATGGGCAATAAGAGTTCCTACTTTGATTTTGTCAGTTATTACCGTTTATTTTACATATTACGTCGGAAAAGTTGTTAAAAGCCCTAAATTCGGATTCTATGCCGCATCAATTCTTATGATTAACGCATATTTTGTTATGCTTACACGTGTAGCAATTATAGATATGGTATTCACAGCTTTTTTAACATGGACTATATACTGTGGATTTTTAACTGATTTTGTAAGAGAAAAATATAAAAAATACTTGTGGTTTGCTTTTTATGTTTGTATGTCTTTTGCCTTTCTTGCTAAAGGTCTGCTGGCAATTGTATTTCCTTGTATGATAATCGGACTTCACAGAATATTAACAAAATCTGTAAAAGAGATTTTCAGACCCGTTAATATAATTCCCGGAGTATTGGTATTTCTGCTAATAAACTTACCTTGGCACTTTGCAATGTATAAACAGTATGGATATGAATTTATCTGGGTTTATTTTATTTTACATCACTTTGAAAGACTTGTTGATGCGGATTCTCTCGGGAAAACACGACCTTTCTTATACTTTATACCCGTGTTTTTCATAGGGTTCCTGCCTTGGTCAATAAACTTTATAGGCAGTATTGTTGATTTCTTCAAAAATAAATTGTTCAAGAATCCTGTGATGCTGTTTTTTTGCTTGTATTTTGTTGTAATTTTTGGAATTTTTAGTTTTGCAAGCGGTAAATTACCAACTTATGTTTTGCCTGCTGTGCCACCGGCAGCGTTTTTAACTGCAAATTTTATATATGACAGAGATAAGAATTGGTTTAAAATACCTATATATTTTGGTTTCGTTGGTGTAATAGTTGCTGTGGTATTACTAAAAACAGTTGTATACACAGGCGGAATGAGTGAGTTGGTTGAATTTTCAAAACAAGCACAGGCTTCCGAATATCACTTGATTACGTACGACATGCCTGTTAAGCCTTCAATTTTTCTTCATTATATAAAAGATAATGCGGATTTAATATTAGAAGATAACTTATCAGAACTAAAAAAGGCAGTCACAAAAAATCCTAAATCTATGATTATTGTAAAAAGAAAAAATATGACTAATTCAACAGCAAAAATATTTATAAAAGATAACTTTTCTCTTATACACACAAGTAAGAAATACGAACTTTACAGAAATAATTAGAAATTACTACGTAATTTTTTTAGTAATTTTTCACTATACGGAGAGCCTTCTTTTGCAAAATCATAATAATAATTGTGTACATTAGATGAAGGTATTGTTAAAATATTGTACATACGTTCCTTAATATTATTTGGTATAATTTGTTTGTCCGTCCCCACACACTTATCGCCTGAGTATAGAAATATTGTATTAACAGGTGTATCATTATTTGTTGTCATTATTAAGACAGGTTCACCATTTTTTTGAGTATGATAAGTTAAATTTTTACAATCTTTACCTTTTTCATATATAGTTACATTATACTTTTTAGAATCAACTTTTGTTCGTCTGTAACATTTAACAAGATATTTTTCTTCGTTATTAAGAATTTCAAGATTATTTAAAAGATTATCACCCTTATAGGCTTTCATATCTACAAGAATATATTTCCCATTAACCATTTGCTCTTTTTTAGAAATAATACGTTGTATTATCTTCGCACCATCAAGAACTACTGTTTCACGATATTTAAATTTACCTTCATATCTGTCAAAATTAATTCTAACTTTTCCATTTTTTAAACGTACTTGCGACTGAGAAGTTAATTTATTTCCAATAAGTGGCTGATATTTACGCAATTTGTCCAACGAACCTGCTATATTACCCTTACGGCGAATTAAAAATTCAGGCAAAAAAAGAATAGCCGCAAATATTACTCCTGAAGCAATTGTAGTTATAAAGTTATTTTTAATAGCACTATCATTACTTCTTTTTTTCTCAAATACATCTTCTTTACGTTCTGTATTTAATGGTTGATTTACTACAGCTTGAGGTTTTACCGTTTGATTTTTTTCTGCTGCCCTTAATATAAAACTGTTACTGTATCCATCAATTGTCATAAATTCACCTTGTTCCACTTATTATAAAAAACTAAAAAATATTTTTTGCCGATAAATAAACAATAATTTACAATTTAGTTTGAAAATTCACGTGTTTATGATATTATCAGTAAAAAAGTATGACATATTTAAAGGAGTTTTTATGATTTCTGTAAACGATCTTAAGACAGGTTTGACACTACAATTAGATAACGGGCTTTGGTCTGTTGTAGAATTTCTACACGTAAAGCCGGGTAAAGGTGCGGCTTTTGTACGTTCAAAACTAAAAAACGTAGAAACAGGACAAGTTGTTGAAAAAACATTCCGTGCCGGTGAAAAAGTTGCAAAAGCTACGCTCGATAGACGCGAAATGCAATATTTGTACAAAGAAGGTAACGATTTCGTTATGATGGATATGGAATCTTATGAACAAATGCCTGTTCCTGAAGCACATATCGGTGACGGGGTAAAATACCTGAAAGAAAATATGAATGTTCAAGTTCTTTTCCACGATGGCAAAATTATCGGACTTGATATTCCTGCTCACGTTGAGTTGGAAGTCGTTGATACACCACCATCAGAAAAAGGTAACACATCTCAAGGCGGTACTAAACCTGCAAAACTTGAAACAGGTGCAGTTGTAAACGTTCCATTCTTTATCGCAAATGGAGATATTATCAGAGTCGATACAAGATCAAACGAATATCTTGATCGTTGTTAGTAATAAAAAGGACATTAAAAAATGAAATTTGAAACAGATTATATAGAAAAACTTGCAAAAATAATTTCGGATAATGGTTTAACCGAAATTTCGTTGGAAAATGGCGAACAAGCGATTACTATTCGCAAGGATTTACCTGAAGTAACGGTTTCTCAGGCGATGCCGGTTGCTGCGGCAACTCCTGTTTTATCGGCAGCACCTGCTCCTGTTGAAACAAAATCAACAGAAAGTACAGTTGCACACAAAGGTAATGCTATTACTTCACCTATGGTTGGGACATTCTATGCTGCATCCTCACCTGAAGCGTCACCTTTTGTAACAGAAGGTAAAACAATTTCTAAAGGTGACGTTGTTTGTATAGTAGAAGCAATGAAATTGATGAACGAAATTGAATCCGAGTTCTCAGGTACTGTTACTGAAATTTGTGTAAAAGACGGACAACCTGTAGAATACGGGCAAGTTCTTATGTATGTTGAATAGTTAGTTTTGTATGAGGCTGATATTTTGTCAGCCTCTTTTATAATTTTAAATTGGGAAAAAGATAATTATGTTTAAGAAAGTTTTGGTTGCAAATAGGGGTGAAATAGCTGTAAGAGTTATAAGGGCTTGCAGAGAGTTGGGTATTCCGACAGTTGCAATATATTCAGAGGCTGATGCAGATTCTTTGCACGTTAGATTAGCTACTGATGCATATTGTATAGGACCTGCGCCAAGTAATAAAAGTTATTTAAGTATTCCTGCGATTATGTCTACCGCAATAATGACGGGTGCGGATGCAATACATCCCGGATATGGTTTTATGTCAGAAAGAGCAGATTTCGTAGATATTTGTGACCAACACGGAATCAAGTTTATTGGACCAACCGCAGAAGCTATGCGAAAAATGGGTGACAAAGCAACTGCCAGAAAAACAATGATAGAAAATAATGTTCCTGTTACACCGGGAACAGGCATTGTCAAAACCGTTAAAGAGGTTCAAGAGTTCGGAAATAAGGTAGGCTACCCGATAATTTTAAAAGCAACGGCAGGCGGCGGCGGAAAAGGAATGAGAATATGTCGTGAGGACGCTGATGTTGAAACCAATCTAAACCTTTGCCAATCAGAAGCTCAAAGTTTCTTTGGAAATCCGGATGTCTATGCGGAAAAATACCTTGAAAATCCTCGACATATTGAGGTTCAAATTCTTGCAGATAAATACGGGAATGTAATCCATTTAGGTGAAAGAGATTGTTCGATTCAAAGACGACATCAAAAATTACTTGAAGAAGCTCCTTCTCCTGCAATTGATGAAGAAACAAGAAAAGAAATGGGTGCGGCTGCAGTAAGAGCCGCTAAAGCTATTAATTATGAGGGTGCAGGAACCTGCGAATTCCTTCTTGACCACGACGGGAAATGGTATTTTATGGAAATGAATACACGTGTTCAGGTTGAACACTGTGTAACAGAAATGATTTCTCAAATAGATATTGTTCGTGAGCAAATTCTTGTTGCTTCAGGGGAAAAACTTGGTTATACACAAGAGGATGTCCGTCTAAGAGGACATGCAATAGAGTGCCGTATAAATGCAGAAGACCCTGATAAAGATTTTATGCCTTGTCCGGGTAAAATAGACGGATATTTTGCTCCAGGAGGATTTGGTATTAGAGTCGATTCTCATGTCTATCCCGGATATTCAATACCACCATATTATGACTCAATGATTGGAAAACTTATTTGTTGGGGTGAAACTCGTAATGCGGCAAGACGTAGAATGTATCAGGCTTTAAAAGAGTATGTGGTTACGGGTATTAAAACAACAATACCGTTCCATCAAGAAATTGTTGAAGATGAAGTCTTTATAAGCGGTAATTTTAATACCGGCTTTATTGAAGATTTTAATAAAAGACACCAATAGATAGAAATTGTGTCCTCAATAACTTAGAAAAAAGCATCCGTTTAATAGGATGCTTTTTTGTTATTATGTTGATAAATCATTAATTATGTTTATAAACTCATCAGCAAGACGAGAACTCCATTTTTTATCAATATCAGACTTTATCACTTCAATTGCAGCGTCCTTAGACATAGCCTTTCTGTACGGTCTTGGCTGAATTAAGGCGAAATATGCATCAATTATTAGCACCATTTGAGATTCTAATGGAATATTTTCTCCCGACAATTTATTTGGATATCCTGTTCCGTCCCAATTTTCATGATGTTTTTCAATTATAGGAATAATGTCTTGAACAACGGATATCGGTTGCAAAATCTCTTTTGCTGCAATTATCGGATGTTGTTTTATAACATTTCTTTCTTCATCTGTTAAAGGCGTTCTCTTTTGTAACAGTTCTTTCGGAAGCATAAGATTCCCGATATCATATAATAATACCGCTATCTTTAACCTGTCAGTATCCTCTTTGGATAAATCAAAACGTTTTGCAAGAACCGATGCAACCATCATTTTTGATTTCGTTAAACCATCTTTATGGTTTGGATTGTATATCTCCGAAAGTGAATCAGAGATTGAATACAAAGCTTCTCTATCAGGTGACAGCATTTGCAATCTTTCGTTTAAACGAGTATACATACTCTCATCAAGAGGAATTCGGTGTTTGGATATAAGTTCAATAAACGTATCAACCGCAATATCTTGCCAAGACTCTTTGTTATGTAATTCGGCAAGGGTAACCCTATTTCGACCGTTTTTCTTAGAAATATACATCGCTTGATCTGTCAATTCCAATAATTCCTGAATATTATCAGAATGTTCGAGATATGTTGCAACGCCAATACTTGCAGTCACATGCCCGATAGTATCTATCTTACGTGATTCAATAGCTTTTCTTATACGTTCCGCAGCAATCATACCCCCTTCCGAATCAACTCCCGGAAGCAGGATATTAAATTCTTCTCCACCCATTCGAGCAACGACATCAATAGAACGAGCATTCGATTTTAACGCAGATGCGACAGTTCTGATTGCAACATCCCCAAAAGCATGACCATATTTATCGTTAATCTGTTTAAGATGGTCTAAATCAATCCCGACAATAGTGAATTTTTGGTTTTGACGTTGCGCACGGAGTAGTTCTTTTTGCAAAAATTCTTCAAAATAGCGCCTGTTATTTAAACCTGTTAAACTGTCCGTAACGGCTTGTTCCTTAACTGTTTGGAAAAGCTCGGCAATGGTAATTGCAAGTTCAATTTGCTTAGAAAACAAGTCTAAAAATGTAAGTTCGGATTCCGTCACCTCTGCGCGTGAAGAAAAAACTACCAACGACCCGAAATGTGTTCCGTTTTGAGTAAGCGGTACTACAAGATACGAACGCCAACCCGTTGATTTTATTAGTTTTATTCGCTTAACTTTATCAATATCAGGGAACATATTTTCTAAGCATTCATCAAGATTACTGCTTTGGTATATCCTATTTTCATTGACACATTTATCACGTTCTTCATTGTGTACATAATTAATGCGGCTCTCATATAAAGAGGTTGGTAAAATTGACGAGAATTTGTCAATAAAATCACAAGATGCATCTGCCATTATATTTATATATTCACCTTCATCATCTTGCTTTACTTGTATTATTGCACTATATAAATAGCCTAACTCACCCTGTAAGCTATTGACTATTGAATCCAAAACATTTGTCAAAGGCTCAGATGAATTCATCATTTGCCATATATGTTGTACGGTAAGCAAACGTCTGTTAGCAAGTTGAAGCTCTTGCGTACGTTCTTCTATTTCGGCTTCAAGGCGAAGATTTTTTTCATATACTTCCAAAAAATCTTGTTTTGATGAATATATATTAGATTCTACATTATTAACTTGTTTTCTGAATTCTTCAAATTTCTTCCAAAAATTCATAACCACCTCAGGGGTTATTATACAATACATTCTCGGTTTAGTAAACAAATTTATTCATCAATACGACTGACTCCTAAATATCCGGAACTGTTTTTACCGGCATTCGAGAGTAATTGGTTACTATATTCCTGAAATTCATCATATTTTTTATTAAATTTTTCTCTTTCTGCAAGAGCAGGTGAATATTCAGGAATATTAAGGCTATTTACTATACTATAACTGTTATTAATATATTTAAGCGGTTCTTGTTTCGAAATTAAATCTTCATTAACCATTCTTCCTACTTTACTGTTAGCCTGCGTTATAAATTCCAATAGAAGTACATTCTTAGGAGTTCCCGGAGTCTGAGAAATTATTTTCTTCACCTCATCGAGAGTTTTTAAGTAAATCTTAACGGATTTTTTATCATCCATTTTTTGTGTTTTTTCAATAATATTTTTCTTTGCAATATTGATTTTCTTTATATACTGCTTATCAGAAATTGTATCATCTTGTGCAATATTATCAATTTCTTCTTTTACGATTGTTGAAAGATTATTTGTTGTTCCAAGAATTTTTACAACATCATCAGTGATTTTTTTAGCATTATCAAAATCGACAAGTTCATTTTGCGCCTTTAAGTATTTATCAGCGAGTCCGAGTTTATCAATAAATATTATTGCCGTTGACTTGTCGTCATTCCCGGATAGGGAACCAACAATATAATCTACGACTTTATTATCATCCATTGTCAGAATTGCTCCTGTATCTTTATCTTGCAATTCAGTTTTGATATCTTTGAAATTACTTGCGACGAGCGGAGCATTTCCTGTAGCAACCGCACTCATTAAGAGTTCTTGCATTTCAACCAATTGTGCACAAACAATCAGAGAACCTATATTTTCGGTTTTTGTAGTTAATTCTGTCAGAGAGTCAGAAGATGTTTTAGGGTCAGAAGAATGTATAGGACTATCTTTTGAATATAATATCAAACAACTGTTAAGTAACTCGACCGGTGACATTAAATTGTGATATCTTCTATAATCTTTGTAAAATTTCTCTTTAGCTTCATAAGCCCGCTGAGGATTATATTTTGATTGTTTAGCCGTAATGGCATTGTTTACGGTATTTTTAACTTTATTTGTTACAGCTTGTCTGTATTCAGGTTTGATATTGCCATACACAAATTCCTGTGTATCATCTTGAATTTTGGCTATAACCATATTAAAATCATCTTTAAAATATTCTTTATCTTCACCTTCTAAATTTTGAATAGCATTTGCATCAGCAGAAAGTTGAAGAATATTATTTTCCAGTTTATTCATATAAGTTCTTTTAGTCATACTGAAAGATTTTTTAGGAATTGAATATTTTTTGAATATATTATTCAAATTATCCATTTCCACAGTTAAATCTAAGGTTGGATTATTATCTTTCATTTCCTCTCTTATCCAATTGTTGGCATCATTTTTAACCTTATTACGATACTTTTCTTGTATGGTTGAATTTATAATTGTATCCAGTGTTAAGTTTAAAAGTTTATTATTTTCAACAATTTGTTTTTTCATTTCATCTTCAGGATTTATTTTCTTTAATACATCCATTTCGGTAATCAATCCTGAAGCTGCATTTTTGTAATCTGCACCTGTTGCATTTTCATCAAGCTCAAGAATATTTTGAGCTGACATTAATGATTTTTTTATGGAAGAATCATCCATTTTTGATGACAGAAACATACCTGCAAGTATATTTATTTTATTTGCAGATTTCGTTGACGGTATTTTATCATCAGGGATTAAGTTAATTTCTTTTATCAATTTCTCTGTAAGGTGTGTTGTTTTGATAGAATCCTTCATTGCATTAATATTTGCAATATAATCGATTACACTTTCATCTATACTTTGAAGTTTTTTATCAAAATCTTTTTCTCCAATATAATCAACCTTAGGGTAGGCAGGAAAATACCCTCCTGCTTTTATATTTGCATCTTTATACTTATTAAACATTTTATCGTATGTTAACGTTATAAATGAGTTTGAAAGCTCACTATACAACTCATCAAATGTACGATTCTGAGTATAAATTATACCCTGGTTATGCTTATATAACTTATTGTATTTATATGCAGGTTTTGTAGGAGAAAAATCGTAATCATTAAAGACTTCTTCTTGATAAATACTGTTCTTAACTAAATTATTAATTTGTTTATCCGCACCTTTATACCTTTTAAGTATATCAAAACCTGAACAATTTTTAATTCCGATATCTTCGTCTTTTAAATCTGATGTTTCTTTATTGAATTCCTCAGTTGTCATATCTTGAAGTCTTCTGTATATTTTTACAAAATCTGCATTTGTTTCCGGATTGTATTTTTTATCAATATAATTAGCAATTGCGGTAAATTTTGTAGACTTATTATTGACATCATCTTCATTTATATAAAGAGCATCTTCAAGACTGTTAGTCAGATTTTCTCTAATTTCTTGTTTGGCTAATCGAGCATTGTCCGAATCAGGAATAACTGAATCAAATTTTTTTAATGTTTTATTAACCATAAATCCTATTGTATTTTTCAGACTGCCGTCAAAATCTTTTTTCTCATCTTTTGAATACATTGCCACATTTTTAACAATTGCAGCTTTTTGTTTTTCATCAATTTTTATACCATATTTATTCAGCGCATTATCAATAATTGGTATAATTTGATTAGTCTTAGAATCTAGAGTGTATGAATATAGGATTTCCGGTTCTTTTGCAAAAGAATAATTAAAATAACTTTTGGCAATTTTATTTCTGGTTTTATATGATTTCCCTAACTCTTTAACATTTTTTACTTTTGATAGAGTTTTCCATTCACTATCATCAGGGTATGATGCCTGAAATGCTGCTTTTTCACATATAACTTTTACATAGTTATCATCAGGGAGCTTCTCATAATCCTCCTGTGAATCTATACCCTTATGAAAAGGGGTAGTATATAAAGCTTCATTAAAAGATTTAAGTTTCTTATTGTAATTATTTACACTTGTTTGATTTTTTATTATTGCTGCTTTTATTTCTTCTGAAGTCATATCAGAGGCTATTCTAATTAAATGATTGTAATGACATGCATTTGAATGAAAGATGCTATCTTTAATTTCTAATGCTATTGATTTTGTTTTTCCATCATTACCTGTTATAATCACATCCGACATTATAGGGAATTTATGTTCATATTCTTGTCCTACAAGTTTCTTTAATTGTTTATTTTCCGGAGATGATGCAGAGATATAACCCGATTTATAACGTAAATCATCAACATAATTTCCGTTTCTATATTTGTCATTGGTAATATATCCTGTTTCACCTCCTCTGTTATCAGAATAATCTGTATGAGTAACACCTTCAGAATCAACCCAAACATTATCTTTCTCGGATGCCCCCCAAGTATTATCATGGTATAAAACATCTTTACCGTTTATAGAAGATATTTCCGCAATATATTGAGCATGTCCGCCCATTCTATTATGAAAGACTGACGAACCTGAAATCCCGGAGTGTTCACCTGTTTTAATTTTTGAAACAGCTTTATCAAGATTATTTGTAACTCGATATCTGTTATCAGTAATCATTTCAAGAATTTTAATTTCTTGTGGAGTATGTAAACCGGAGCCGGTTTGGCAAGTCCAATACTCTCCTGATTCTATACCACTTTTTCTTGCATGTTCTTCCAACGGTTGTCTAATATCTGATAAAACAAATGCCAGTTCTTTATTAGTTTCCGAATACATTTTGTTAATAGATTTATCAATATGTTTTAGTGTTTCTTTTTCCTGCTTTGTAAGTTTATATAGAGAGGAGTCGGAAATTTTTCCTTGACGACCTGAGAACTCATCTTCGGAACGAATTTTATCTATTCGATTAAATCTGTTTTGTAACAACTTAAGTTCGTTTGTTGGTATAATATCTCCCTGTTTTTCCATACGCTTTATTATTTCATAATGCGTTTCCGGGCAATTCAGAATATTATGTTGATTGTCAATGATTGTCATTGAACTGCGAATATTTGTTATATTTTCAGATACTGAGTTAAAAAGGTTTCCCCATTCTTGTAAGAGTGCAAGGGTTTCTTCCGTTGAATAATTTTCAGGTAAACCGTTTGCTGTTTTATAATTTTTTAGAATATTTTGTTTTACTTCATCATCCGGATTAATTACAGCATCTGCGACAATACCAAACATATCAGCACATGCCTGTAATTGATCTTTATGACCTAATTTATTAAAAATCTCCGTATATTGTTTTTCATTCGGATTATTACTAAGAATTTGTTCAAATTTTTCATATTCTTTTTTTATTTTGGTTTTATTAGTAGAATCCATCCCTAAGGTATATGCAGAACCCGTCCAAATAGCTTTATTTCCATCTTTGAGTCCCGATTTAATATTCTGTACTTCTGACAATAATACATCTTTTCTGCTGCCTAAGCCTAATCCATGATACATACTATCCAAAAAAGTTGTTATTGATGAATTTACCTCGTTTCTTTTATTGGTTAATTCTGTAAGAACTTCTTGTTTATTCGGATTTATACCATATACATCCGAAAAATGTTTAATATATCTTTCATCACCTGTTTTTTTAATATGGTTAATGGTTTTATCTATATTACTAACAAGGAGAGTCTCAGTATCAGGAACATCATACTTTATCATTTTGTCATGTTGATAGTCTTTGTCATTTAACGCTGTCAGATTCGCAAAACGATAAGCAGCTGCAGCATTATATAGCATTCTTGCCTTTGATATTGGTTTACCTTGGGATGAGTATGGATGAATTTTATCTTCCAGGGTTGCTGCTTCTTCTATCAAACTTGTTATTTCTGATATGTTTTTATCCAGAGTTTCGGTATCAACCTTATCTTTATTTGAATCAATAATAAACGCCTTTACTTTATTCTCTTTCATTGTTTTTTCTTCATTAGGAATAAAGTGATATTTTGCCTTATCATTTTTAATATTAGCTATATCAGAAGAACTTTTTGAATATAAAGCTCTAACAGAATTAAACGTAGAATGTACTTCTTTTTCTGTGGCAGCAGGTATAACTTGTGAAATATTTGATATTAAAAGATTATTAATCTTATTTAGATGTTCTAAATCTTTTTCATGGTTTCGTCTTATATCATCTCTTTTCATCCCTGTTCGAATTTGACTTGCTTTAGCTTTTCCTATCTCCTCTTTTGCAAGTAAAAGACCTTGATAATAGCGATGTTTGTCTGCAAAATTCTTATCATCAATTGGATTCATTATTGAATTATCTCTCAAAACATCAAAGTTTTCCGCATCAAAGGGAATATATACAGCTTCGGCTTTATTATCAGCCCCATACATATTTGCAATATTCATCCATTGTGTAGTTGAGGCATCAACTATCCTATATCCCTTATTTTGTGCATCTTTAAAGTCAACTTGGACTTTATCTACAGGAATTTTAACACCTTCCCCTAATCGGGTTTTATCATAAACCATTACATGCGGAGTTGCATCAAGTTCTGACATAATACTGTCAACATAATCAGGTTTATACTCATAGGATGTCAGTTTTCGCGTAATTGATATTGCAGCACACATACCATGATGCTTTTGATTTATTGCTTTTGTATTAGGAATTTTAGAATCTTTTGTATCAACAACAAGGTCATTAATCATCTCTGCAAAGATAAGCGTTTTCTTATCTTTTAACTCAGGATTGATTTCATAATCAGGACTAAGGAAGTAATCGAGCCGGTTTAGAATATATTTCTTTTGCTTCGTTGGCGTAGCTGACGAAGCAATAAAGTAATCAAGATTACTTTCAACACGCTTGATATTAGGGTCTTTCTCATCTTCAAGCTGAGTTTTATCAAGTTGAGCAAGTATATTTTTTCTGGATTCTAAAATTGATTTTTCATCCTCAGAAAGAGGTTTATTTTCTTTAAAAACACGTTTAAATTCAGGAGAAAGCTTTTCTTGCACAATTGGATTTGAAGCTGCAATTGACTTTTCGGCGGCAGTTTTAAGTTTTTCTTTCCAATTATTTTGCGGTTCTTTTCCTAAATCAATTGAGGTTCCATATTTCAAATTGTCAGCGACATCAAGTAAAAATTTGACATTTGATTCCCCTGATTCTTTTGATAAATTATCAATAGCATTATTTATTCTTGTCTTATTATTTTCCGTAAGAGAATAATTATTATCTTGTTTTAGTTGTTGAACTGCATTTCTATCTTCTCTGCGACTTTTAAATGCAGGATTTATTGAGTGTAAAAAATTCAAGTTCATTATTTATCCTTTTATAAGTATAGGTATACTTACGGATAAAAACTTATAAAAAGAATTTTTGTTAAATTATTACAAAAAATTAAGAATTCTAATTTTAATTTAATTTAATTTCCACTTACGTTTTAAGGATGTTAATGTTCCGTCATTTACCATATTAGCAATGTTAGAATCTATAAGTTTTAATAATGTTTTTGTTTCAGGAGTTTTTCTAACTGCAATAGCATATAACTCTCTTGTATAGCGCTTAGGAAGCAGTTTTACGGAGGAATCTTTTAATGCATAATTTCTTAAAATGGTATCATCTGATGTTATACCTTGAATTGTACCGTTCTTTAAAGCCTTGTATGCATCATGATATGTCTTATAACCATATATATTTGCAGACGGAATAAGAGTTCTTATATTTTTCTCCGCAGTTGAGCCATATAAAACTCCGACATTTCTTTCATCTAAGTCAGCAAGAGTTCGGATACTACTACCTGATTTTACTAACAAAGCCTGCCCTGTAACAAAATATGGTTTAGAAAAATTTACTATTGCACGTCTTTCAGGAGAAGTTGTCATTGTAGCAATAACAAAATCTACCTTTCCGGCATTTAAAAAATAAAGTCGATTTGACGGTGTAACCTGTACAAATTGTATTTTTTCGGGGTCATGAAAGATATCTCTTGCTATTCTTTTAGCAATATCTACATCTAATCCGACATTTTTTCCGTTTTCTAAGTATCCAAAAGGACGTGTGTCAGTTTTAACACCTGCAATAATATATCCCCGTGTTCTTATAGTTTTCAACAAATCCTGTTCAACAGTATTTGCTTTATCAAGTTTGTAATCAACTATATAAACTATTGCGAGAACAATACATATTAAAATAAGCCAAAATTTATCGCCCATATAGTATATATTAAATAATGAATATACTATTTTGTAAATACATTTTGTGCTATCATAATATGTAAGGGGGCAATATGGAGGCTTTAGAATATTTTAAATCAGGTTTTTCCTGTTCAGAAAGTATTATAAAAGAGGCAATTGATCTCGGAATTTGTGATGAAGCATTTGTATCTGCGGCAACTGCATTCTCCGGCGGTATGGGCTCCGGATGTTTATGCGGTGCGGTATCTGCATCTCAAATGGTTATTGGAGCAGTATTCGGCAGAAATAATAAATTTGGAAATGAAGTTGTAGCAAGAGCAAAAGCAAAAGAATTTATCGAAAAATTTAAGACTAAATATCCGGCAACCTGTTGCAGAGTATTATCAAAAGATTTTGAATTTCATTCAATTGAACGCAAAGAGCACTGCAAAAAGATTGTAGATTATTGTTCAAAACTATTAAAGGATATGGTAATGTATGAACACGTATAAAAAACGAATACTATTTTTAGGAATACCTGATATGGCTTTTGTATGTTTGGAAGCCTGTGTACAAGAAGGTATTAATATCGTTGGCGTAATGGGTCCAAAACCTTCCCATCATATGTATGAACCTTTTAAAGAATTTGTTGAATCAAAAGCTCTTAATTTTATACCTTATAACGATTTAAAATCAACGGAATTAATAAATACAATAAAAGAACTTAACGTCGATATGGCTGTGGTTTGTTCTTTCAATTATAAAATTCCGAAAGAATTATTAAATGCGGTAAAAGATGGTTTTATAAATCTTCATCCATCGCTATTGCCGGCATACAGAGGTGCAAATCCATACTCAAGAGTCATAATGAACAATGAAAAAGAAACTGGAGTTACTATTCACCATATGAGCGAAGAATTTGATAAGGGGGACATCATTCTTCAAATAAAATGCCCTATCGAAAAAAATGAAACAATGGGCTCTCTATTCAATAAAACAAATGATATATGTATACAACTTTTACTTGCAAGTTTACAAGAATATGAAGAACGTCCTCTACCAAGAATTCCTCAAGTCGATGGAGAATATCCTTTGGCACTTACTGTTAGTGATGCCGAAACATTTATAGATTATAACAACTCTGCCGAGACAATCGAGTGTTTAATAAGAGCTCTTAATCCGTTTATTCTCGCATCTACCTACTTTAGAAGAACATTAGTAAAGGTTATGAAAGCAGAAGTTATAAAGAAACAATACACGTCAGATATTCCAAACGGTACAATAGTTAAGATAAAAAATGATAAGGTAGTCATAAAAACATCAAAAGATTGCATCGCATTCACCGTAATGCAATTTGGCAGCTATTTTGCAGGCGACTCTACAGATTTTATTAAATTTGTTCACCCGAAAGAAGGAGAAAGGTTTTATTAATGGATAAATTAAATTTTCTTACGGCTGGTATGCCTATAAGAACTGGTAATAAAGGTTATGCAGGAGCTTTTAAAGTTTTAGAAGATATGGAACTTGACGGTCTTGAATTGGAGTTTGTACGAGGAGTCAGGATTAGTGATATAAGTCGACAAACTGTAAAAGAAAGTCCTATGGTAAAAACGATTCATGCACCTTTTTATATAAATTTAAACGCAAGAGAATCAGAAAAAATTGATGCAAGTATACAACGCATAATTGAAACAGCAGAAATTGCTCATGACATTGGTGCATTTTCAATAACATACCATGCCGGTTTTTATTTAGGTATGGATAAAGAAAAAGTGTACGAAACAATAAAAAATCAAACAAAAATTATAACGGATAATCTTTCCAATGCAGGCATAAAAGTATGGATTAGACCTGAAACAACAGGGAAAGCGACACAATGGGGAGATTTAGATGAAATAATAAATCTTTCAAAAGAATTTGAATATGTCCTTCCTTGCGTCGATTTTTCACATCTGCATGCCAGATATAACGGGATAAGCAATACGTATGATGAATTTGCCCAAATTTTTGAACGTATCGGCAATGAACTTGAGGAAAAGAAACCGCTTGAAAATTTCCATGCCCACATGGCAGGTATTGAATATACCGCAAAAGGAGAAAAACAACACCTGAATTTTGAAGAATCTGATTTTAATTATAAGGAGTTGTTAAAAGCATTTAAAGATTTTGATGTTAAAGGTGCTATTGTATGTGAATCACCAAACATAGAAGATGATGCAAAGCTACTCAGCACATATTATCATGGTTTAACTTCATAAAGTGGACTTAACATTGTGTTTTATCTAAAATAAATAACGAAGAGAAGTTTTAGCAGGTTTTGTATATGAAAAAATTTTATATAACTATATGTGTATTACTGACGGTATTGTTTGTCTTGTGTTTTATCCCATTTAACGCAAACAAATTTATTCCGGTAGTAAAAGAACAGATTGAAGATTTGTATGGAATCACACCAAATATCAATACTCTTGTCATAAAGTTCGGGTCATCAATTGTAGTTAAATCACCCCAAATTGTCCTTAGATATGATAAAACAGAGGATTTTGCAACTATTGACGGCATAAAGTTAAAAATTGCTTTGTTACCATTACTAAAAAATGAAATAAAAATTAAAGACATTAGAATTGATAACATAAACTGTAAATTAAAAACAGACAATAACGGAGAGTTTCTAATTATTAAGCAAATAAAACCTGTAACAGATGTGAATGTTATATCAAAAGTTCGTTTAAAGAATTACACAGTAACAATTCAAGATAATAAAGAACAAGATTATGTTTTTAAAGGAACAGAATTTTTGTTATCCGATTTTCAACCTGCAAAATACTTTAAACTTTCAACGAAGGGTAAAGTCCTAATTACAGATATTCCTCATATAAATTATGATTTTTCAATTATATTTGATGGTGATGTCAACAATAAAACAAACAATACGGATATATTGGACTTTCTTGCACAAATTAAGGCAAAAGAACTCAAAGGCAGTATCATTTCCGATTTAAAAATAAAAAATACGGATAATCATTACAAAGCAGACGGTGTAATAAGTTTAGACAAAATCACCTTTAACGCGGATGGCAAACAACTTCCATACAGCAATGCCAATTTTACCTTCTTAGGAAATAAAATTGCAATTTCATCTCTTTTATATACAAACGAACAGGATAAAATTAAAATAAACGGTTATGTAACACACTCTGATGTTCCTAACTTTAATATCGCAGTAAAATCAGATAAGATAGATTTAAAGGACTTGTATTGCTTTGCAAGAATATTCTCAGACGTATCAAACTTAGAGCAGGTTAAAGATATTAACGGTACATTATATTCAGATTTTACATTAAAAGGTTCTCTTAAACATCTAAAATCTAACGGACTCTTCAAAATCAATAATGCTAATATCTTAACGGATAAATTCAGAATTAACGATATAAACTCTGATATTAGTTTTGCAAATAACAAAATTTTAATTAACACAGCAAAAGCATATATCAACAATGCCCCTATAAACATAACCGGCGAAATTGTTTCAGATAAATTAAACATTAATCTTATTGTTGACAAATTCAAACTAAAAAATTTTGAATATAACAATTTACATATAAACGGTGGTATTGTATCCGTAATTGCAAATATCTCAGGACGCTGCAAAAATATAATACCAAGGATTGAAGCAGAATTAACCAATGCAAACGGATATTATAATAAGGTTAAAATTACGACTAACAGAGTATTGTTCAAATCTGCAAGTAAAACATCCGGAGAAATATATGCTTCTGATACAAATCTAAATATCCCTAACCTAAATAAAATTTTCATTCCTTCATTAAAAGCTAAACTTACCGAGTCTGATATTGTTACGGATAATTGCTGTATATTATCTAATAATTCAAAAATCAATTTTCAAGGGAAAATTTTAGATTATAACTCGGATAAATTAACCTTCCTGATAAAAGGCAACGGTTTCATTAATCCTAACGGACTTTGCAATATAACGATATTGGATAACGTATATCCTACAAAAATTGAACTATACGGAAACAAACTTGAACAAACAATAAGAATGCAAGCATTATCACAAAATTCACGTGCGCTTATTTCTTTTGTTCAACCTGTAATAATGAATTTTTCTGCCAAACTCTCTGACAACGAATTAAAAATTATTGATTGCAGCATAAATACATTTAAAGGAATTTTTTCTGATAATTTAAAGAAAAATATTGCGACATCTTCAAAGTTGTGTGTCGTGACAGGCGGTATAGAAAATCTTGTACGCCCAACCATAAAAAATGTAAAATTAAATTTTCTAAAACCATGTTCCCTAAACATTTCACACTATATGGCTAAAATTTCAGGGAACCTTATTATAAATGGCTCAATTATAAAACCTGAAATCGTTGGAAACATAAAATTCCCAATAATTTCAGATAAATATGGCTGCTTTACCGCAAAAAATATTTCTCTCGGAATTACTAAAAATATTGTAAACTTTGACTGTCCAAACGTAAAAATATTTGAAAGCGCAATAAGCTGTGTAGGGGTTGCAGAAACAAGACTATCTAAAGATATTAAGATTAAAACAATTAATATTAAATCAAAAGATATGGATATTGATAATTTATCGCTTCTACTTTTGCTTGCAAAAGATACCGGAATAAATCCAACCATTGAAGCCGGAACAATGTTCTCAGAGAATGTACAAATAAAAACGCCGGCAGACACACTACTGTTAACGGACATGAATACCGCATTCAAATTAAAGAACAATATGCTCAATATAACAAACTTGAATGCAAACATGTATAACGGGAAAATTGCAGGTAAAATAGACTTAAACACAAACACAGGCGATTATACTGGCATTATACAAGGACGAGGAATAAGCGCAGGTGCGGTAGTTAAAACAATGACAAACCTAAAAGAAAATATATGTGGCAAACTGGATTTTGATATGGATATCAATTCCTCTATAAAATCAAAATTACTTAGACAAGCGAATTTAAAATTTATAATACACGACGGACAAATGAGTACATTAGGCAAGGTTGAACATTTACTATACGCTCAGAATATTATTGCCGATAATATGCTAAAAACGTCACTTGCGGTCATAGGCAGGGCAATTGCGACAAAAGATACAGGGTTATTTAAGTATCTGAACGGAATGTTAACTATTAATAATGATGTTGTCACAATAAAATCAATGAAAATGTTAGGACCTAATATGAGCTTGTATATAACAGGACATTACGGACTTATGTCTAACATTGCAAATGCTACAATTCTCGGCAGATTGTCTAATACTATTGTTTCATCACTTGGAAGCTTTGGCACATTTACTATGAACAAGTTTAAAATTGCTTTGACAGGCGAATCTTCAGAATACTCAAAAATTTTACAAGCGGGAGTAGAAAATATTCCACAATTACCACAGAGAAATACAAAAGAGTTTAAAGCTATTATATCAGGACCTGCAGAAGCAAAAAGCTCTGTTAGAACATTTATGTGGATTTCAGAAACCGAAAAAGAATACAGGACGAAAGAAGTTAATCAATCTAATGCGATTATACCTAAATTTATAGAAAGCCTATCTTATTAAACTCATTATTGATTACGTAAGTTCAGAATTTCTCTTGCTTGTTCCTCAGATAATACAGAAGGACCACCTAAAATGTATGTATTTAAAACTACTTGCGCATATTGTTCTGCCAGTTCAAGTTTTAAATATGCATCATCAAGAGATTTACTTCCAATAATAACACCGTGATTTGCCATAAGAACACAATCATATTCATTAAAATATTTAGCAGTGTTTACAACCAACTCATTTGAAGACGGTAGTCCGTATTCAGCTAAAGGAATACCTTTAAAATAATAAACATTTTCTGCCATAACAGGTGCCATAAGGTCTTTACCTGCGGAAGCAAAACTGCTTAAATATGGCGAATGTACGTGAAGTATAAAATTGATATCAGGGCGCATCTTATAAAACTCAATATGAAGTTTTTTTTCGCTTGACGGTTTTCTATCAGGAATAACTGTTTCTCCATCAAAATTTATTAATACAAAATCAGATTCCTTTAAGAAAGCGTTAGAGGAACCGGATGTTGTAATCAAAATATTTTCTCCAAATCTGGCAGATATATTACCTGAATATCCTGGTGTATAACCCTTTTTACCCATCATAGAACCGACTTTAATAAGTTTTGAAATTAACTTATCCATACTAAATATCATCTACCTCATCTTTTATATCCTGCACAACAGCTTTAGTCAGAATTCCATCAACCTTTTGGGTTGCTTTTGTAGTCTGATGCGCAGCTTTATATAATGCCTCGTTCTTTTCTCTTTGCTTGTTAAAGTTTTCAGGATTTTTAATAACTAATTTATCATAATCAACTGTTGTACCTTTTGGATCAAGAGCTAACACTAAATTAATAAAGGCGTTTTCCCTGACAAAATCGTAACCAAAATTTACTTTCAAATCTTGTGGTCCTACACTTGCGTAGAATGAACATTCTTGGAAAAGTTTATCATTATAAGTATCATCCGACAATGTAACAGATCCTTGCCAAGCAAGAGTTAAGTATGGACATACTCGCAAATATTCTCTTAAGTATACATTTGAACGTCCGTACCGGTATGCATCAAAAACAGGAATAGGTGTATTATCATCATACGCAGATTGCAAATAACCAATATCCTGCATCCATCTACGATATTGCATATGCCAGTTAGGGCCAACGCGCCCTATAACCTGAGTATTACCGGTACCATATATAGCTGCTGCTCCCTCAAAATTTACACCTAAAGATGTATAAAACTGCTTTTCATAATTTTTATAATTAAATATATTTTGTGACAATCTTGCCATATATCTAAATCTGGTCGTACCGATATTAGCGCCTGACAATTGATTATAGTATCTGTCCTCATACATGTCTTGGAAATAACCGGCACTAATACGATGTTCATATGATGTAGGATTATTCGCAAATAATGATGTAGTTGTATAAGCTT
>CAMDZX010000002.1 GCA_945910925.1 uncultured bacterium
TTGAGGTTCACCGCCTGCACCAAGACCGTTTGTTAATTTTGGTCCTAATTGCAACTTATTATCGCAAGATGAACATTGCAAAACTTGCAAATCAGTGTTCATTAACCAAAATTCAACACCGGAAAGTCCTGATTTTATCATTCGGTTAACAGCGTTTCCGCCGCCACCACCGACGCCGATAACTTTAATTTTTGCAGGGCCTACCCCAGGTGCTAAAGGAGTCATACCAGAAGTTGACTCAACTGTATCTTTTCTTCCAAAAATATCCGGTCCTAAATTTTCCACAATTAAACCTCATTTATTAACTATACATTATATACTTTACTACATAATATCATACTATTTTAAACAGGGAAAATAGTAAAGAAAAAATGTATTTTTACTTCCATTTGTTAATATAAGTTTAAAATTCTTAACATGTATTACTTTTAATTTTTTGTTTTTCTTAACATATTCGCACTCAATCAAATCAAATGCTAAGATATGGAGTATAGGAGATTTTATGCGAAATTATATTGTTATTATTGGAATATTGGCGACTGTATCGTGGGTTGCGAGTAGTGTTGCTGCAGATACCTTGTATGATTTGTATACTGATCATTCAAGTGCTCAACCAAAGCAATCAGTCATCAAAAAACGAATAACAAATCCATCAGATAAAAATTATAACGATACGTATATGCCAAATTTTTCTTCTCAAAACCAAACATTTAGAAACCCCCAAGAAATCATGAAAAAAGGAAGTCTTAATTATGGGGAATATGGTACAAACAACAAAAGAACCAACCCTGTGAGAATAGGGAATCCTTATAATCATTTGAACGAAAAGTACGTTGATTCATCCGCAACAAGCGCAGTAAAATACACGGGAAATGCCGTAAGGTTTAAAAAAGGCGCAGATGGCAACATATACGGGTATGATAAATACGGGCAAAAGGTTGGGATATACAGGATAAACAATAACGGAACTACAACCGAATTTAAAACAAACAGAAAAGAAATAAATACGTTTAAATAATTATAAAAACTAAATCTCTAAAACATACCATATTAGTCTTAGAGATTTAGCTGTGTTTATTTACTTTTGTTTTTTTGTTAATTTACCGTATTGTTGTATTTGTGAGTCTAAAAGAGTATTGTAATATGCTTTTGCATCTGCAGCTTTATATGTTTTTGGTGCTGCGTTTTTATTGGCACAGATTTTTTGTTCTGCTTGTTTAACAGTAGTTATAATATCTTTTACCGTATACATTCTTGTTCCATCACTATTACGTTTTTTCAGCATATAATTAACAAGTTTTTTATTGCGTCCTTTAATTATTGAATATAAGTCAATTGCATCTTTATTAGATACAGACAGTTTTTTGCCGGATGCTCTTTCTGCTGCTCTTGTATCTTTGATAGATTCAAAAATTTCAGGAAGCATTTGCATACGCATTTTTGTTGCAGTAACAGCATAATCATGTTTTTGTTCTGATATTGTTTTTGAACCTAATTTTTTCTCAATGATTGCGTTTACATCATTAATAACTTCAAGTTTTTTTGCATTTGGAGCTTTTGC
Source organism: uncultured bacterium (assembly GCA_945910925.1). Classification (GTDB taxonomy): domain Bacteria; phylum Cyanobacteriota; class Vampirovibrionia; order Gastranaerophilales; family Gastranaerophilaceae; genus UMGS1585. The sequence goes on from CAMDZX010000002.1 coordinate 1,562, forward strand.
AACAACACGAGATGTTCTTATTGGACGAGTTTTGTGAGTTGTTTCTTGGGCTTTTTCAGTGTCGGAAACTATGACCTTAGCAGTGGTTGATACAGACTCGGCAATAGGTTTATCTACTTTAGAAACTGTCGGTGTTGCAACAGGTAATGGTTCAGGTCTTACTCCATAATATACTGCATTTTTGTCGTGTGGTGCTGTAAAGTGTCTGTATCTGAAGGCTTCTATTTTTTCTGAAATAAAATTATATACTCTTGCGGGAGCTGATACAATATCATCCAATACATTATACTTCATTCTATGATTGATAGTATCAATTTCATAGTCACTAAGATAGGCTTTATCATTATCGTGAACCGGTATATTTGAAGCATATGATTTCATTGTTCTGCCTAACTTACCAAGTTTATGTGAAGGTGTGGTTTCAACTATATTGTTTAGGGTGGAAAGTTTTAAAGGGGCATAACCATTTTTTACCATTTTATTGAGGAAATTAAATACCTGTGTATTTTTATCTGCCATATTAAATAATTTATGCAAATTTCTGATATTTTGTCTGGATTTTTCTGAATAAGTTTTATTTTCTAATGTATGTAATTCTGAATACAACTTCAAAATACCTAATCTTAGAGAAAGATTTTTCTTTGTTGTCGTCTTATACATTGCTAATATATCTTTGTCGCTTCCTTCAGTAACATTTTTTGAGTTAACTCCGCCATATGACTCAACAAATTCGTTAAGGAACTTACTTCCTTCCTCAGTATAATTTTCTTGTATTGTTTTTAAGTTTAAAACATTTGTTTCAGGCAGCTTTCTTGAACCGAATACGTTGGTCATGCTAAAGTTTTTATTATATTCAGCGATATTAAAAGTACCTTCTTCAATCATTTTATCAAGATTTTTAACAACATTTTTATCTGCTTTGTTGTTTAATAAATATGGTTTATATTTTTCAAAATCTTTTGCATAAGTATCTACATATTTGGAGGTTAGCATATCAGCTATAAGATTTGGAGTAACTTCTTCTTTTGAATTGGTCATGATTTGTTTTTTTATATTACGAACCAATTCAAAACGTTTTTTACTATTTCCCATACCTTTGAGAATTTTACCGATATTTTCTAATGAACCGGATATAGTGTTAACTATATAGAAATGTTTTTCGTGTGGTTTTTTTACAGAGTTGAATATATCTAAAACAATTTTTGCATCTTCTTTTGTTGAACCGTTTGCCGTGTGTGAATGTCTTCTGTTATATGCTCGTGATAAGTCATAAAGAAAACCTAAACGTTTCATTGAAACTCCATTAGAAACTTCTTCAATATCTTCTATCGGCAGATGTGTATTAAAACTTATCATTGACTGTGTCTTTGAAATTTCTTCTTGTACATACTTAAAGTTTGGGGATAAACGTCTTAGATTTGAAATTCCTTTAAATTGAACATTATTTTTATTTGAATAGCCTGCAGGTATATTTAAACTTTTATTTTGGTATGGTGTATTATAAGCCCCTTTTATATTAGTGATAGTATTCATGTATGTACTCCTTTCACGGTATGTAAAAGTAGCTGAATAAAATAAATTGCTAAATATAATAGAAATATTAAGAAATTGTAATAAAAAAAGGACGTCCATATTTGGGGGACACCCTCTTTTTACCAATATTATATACGTTTATACTAAACGAAGTTATTTTACAATTTTTGCAACATCAGCGGTAATGTCTGTCCCGCCATATATTACAACACTCTTTGCAATAACAATAGAATATCCTTTAGATTTTGCGTATTGAGAAATTGTGTTTGTTACGCTTTTATCAATTTCTGCAAGTTTTGCAGAGAAAACTTTGTTATTAGCTTCTCTTTTTGAGGCAAGTTCTTTTTCATATTTTGCACGCATTGATTGTTTTGTTTGTGGTGTAGATTGTTTGTCAACATCAGCCTGAGCATTTTTTAACCATGCTTTTAAGTCACTTGCTCTTTTTTGTTGATCTTTCTTTAACGCAGTGACTTGTGCTGAAGAACTTAATACTTTATCAACATTTACAACTGCAATTGCTGGAGAGGTAACACCCGACATAGCAACATTTGCACAACCAAAACCGATTCCGAATGCAAATGCAACCAAAGTTAAAATCTTAATCTGTTTTTTCATTCTTAACACCTTTCTTATATATAAGACAATCCGATTATAGCAATTACTTAATATTTTTTCAATAAGATTATTAGGAAAAATGGCTCAGTAAATAGTCACACAGTCACTTGGTAACTTAGTAACTCAATCATCTCTCATACATATGGAGGAGATTTCTTCGTATGTATTAATTTTTTTTTTATTTTTACCGTATGACGTCATGAGAAGTCATGTAAACATTGAACTTCGGATAGTTGACTTTTTTGAAAACAACATTAAAGACAACATGTGATGAATGAATATGAGGTAATATGACAAAAAATCAGTACATACAATGCAACAAAATAGGAGGGCATGCTTATGGGTATGGCAGCATCACAGGCTAGGTATCTGGCCTTGACGGCTCGTAAGAGCAATGTTGAATACGAAGGGCAACAAATTAACCAAGCCAGAACGGCTTTGGCTAACCAAACTGCTAACTTATTCAACCAAATGTTAAGTATGGAGGTGCCTGCACCGCCATCAGTCAGAGACTTCACTACGGTCCAATACTCTTACAGTGACGGATTCAATACTGAAGTACTTTCTAACTACTATCAATTGGGTAACGCAGATTCTGATTACAACTATGTTGTAACAAGTTACCACAATGCAAAAGTATTCCAAGGTTCTCGTAAGAAGATGAACGATCCGCAAGTTCAAGCAACTTACACTGATCGTTTGAGTTACAGTCCAAGCAGTGTTGATAACAACATTAGCCGTACGGTAACTAAAGCTGTAAAACAAGCAGACGGTTCATACTTCATTCAAGAATCTAACGGAACAACAAAATCTTATCGTCCTGTAACTCTTAAAGAAGAAGATTACGTTAAAGCAATCAACCACGGTATGGGACAAAATGAAGATAACCCTACTGTTAATCTCGCAGAACCTGATGTTCAAGCAACGTTCAAGATTGTTGATAATACAACAGCTGATCAGTTAAAAGAATTGGGTGAATTGTTCGGATACACTGCAGCTAATTATGTGGCAGACGAATCAAAAGTTGATTTGTCTGATGCAAGTCCTCAACGAGCAACATTCCAACCTTGTACTGACGCTGATTTAGCAAAACTTCAATCATTATATGGCGCTGATGCATCTATTTATCGTGCTGTATCAGCATCTAAGGATTTAGCTACAGCAGGGGTAACTGATTTTTCAGCTTGTACGGATGCAGATTTGACAAATCTTCAAGTTATATTTGGCGCAAATGCTGAAATCTCAAGTCCTAAAGATGGTACACCGCTTGATTTATCTACTCCGGGAAGTGCCGATGATTTTACGATTTGTGATGATACTAATTTAGCTACTATACAAAAATTGTTCGGTGATAGTGTTACAGATCCAACGCAATACTATGTAGACAGTGATGGTGTATATATTTCTGCTGAGGATTATGGTAAAGCAGAAACCGGCGAAGCTACAGCAGTTGCAAATAAGACTCTTGAACCTAATTACTACAAAAATACTGCGGGCGAATATATTACAGCAGCTGATTATGCTGCACCTTCTGCAACTACGGATGTATATACTATTGCCGCAGATAACTACTACAAAGGTCAGGATGCATCCGGTAATGAAGTATTTATTACAAGAGATCAATATGAAGCAAAAGCAGCTGATACAGTAGGTAAAACTGCAACACAAAAGACAATGTCTATCAATGCTAACAACAAAGATGCGTTTATTGATATTGATACCAATGATGCAGATATGGTAGCAAAAGCCTTGGCTGCAATCGGATGTACAGAAGAAGAATTAGCAGATTATATGTTCTTCAATTCTTCAGATGTTAATGCTCAAGGTTTCGTTGCAAGAGCTGATGTTGAAGCTGCAACAGATAAACCGGTTACTAAATATGCGGTGGATACATTCTCTAAACAATACTACTGGAACGGAACAGGTTATGTTTCGGCAGCTGATTATGATGCAGGAAATGAATCTGCAACATTGTACATTCCTGAATCTAAGAAAACAGGTATCGGTATTAATACAACTGGTGATCAAACATACTATACGGACGGTACAACGTTCGTAACCAAGGCAGATTTGGATGCGGCAGTTGCTTCATACAATCGTTACATTACAACAGGTAAGAAGGAAGCAAACACAATCAACGAAATAAACGTTACTAATGACCCTGCATTTTCAAATTACACGGCTGTTGGTAACTGCAAGTTGACAGAAGTTCTTTCTGCAGATTTTGAACGTGACGAAGCATTGAATACCGAAATAATGCAAATTATCAAAGATATGAAGGGTGAAAACGGTGACCTAACTGCTGCTGCAAACCTTGAAGCATGCTTTGATATAGATTCAAATGGTGATTACGTATACAAAGGCGGTATCTATCAATTCCAAATGGGTGGTACAACGTACTACACAACCAGAGGCGATTTGGATACATCTTTGAATACTTCAATCGTAGATAACGATATCGACGTTCAACAAGAAAAACTCAGATACTACAACGGTATCTATGTTGATACAAAAGTAGAAGATACTAAAAAAGCGTTGTTGGAAACAGACGGTCAAGGTAGATTCACAACGGTCAGATTTGAAGATGATAACATCTCTTACACTTTGAACGTTGAAGAAACTACTAACGAAGAAGCATACAACGATGCAATGAATCGTTACTACTATGAAAATGCCGAATACGAAAAGAACCTTGCGGATATTAACGCAAAAACTGAAACTATTCAGGCACAAGACAGAACCCTTGAATTACGTCTTGAACAGTTGAATACCGAACAAAACGCACTCCAAAACGAAATGGAAGCGGTCAAGAAGGTAGTCGACAAGCACGTAGAACTTGGATTCAAGACATTCGGCGGCTAATAATTAGAGGTTTAGAGGTCAGGATGTATAGAAAAACAGTTAAACTAATAATATCTGTATACTGCTATACATCCCCTTCTCTCCCTTTTAATCTGAAATATGCGGCTTCAATGTCAGTCTGATTGAAGAGTAATGAAATCACAATACAATAACTAATTGACAAAATAATAAACAACTTGAGGGAACAATGGCATACAAGAATGATGGTTTACTGGTTATAGCGAATAAGTTCGGAGCAGCTTCTGCAGATGCAAAATGTATGTTGTACGAAACTTATGACAGATTGAGAGACTTAACAGTTTCAGGATCTGCCAGCTCAGGAACAGGCTTTGAGGCTTGTGGTGGCTTCCTATACCAACTTGCCAGCCTTTTCGCTCCATCAGCTTTTATGACTACATTGGGTGGAACTCAAGCTTTTAATATACCGGGTACTTCGTACTGGTCACCTTATTCAGGTGGTACCGGTACAGTAAGCGGAGGATACGGAGCTTTCGGACTTAGCGGACTTGGGAACTATTCAGGGTTCCCAAGTGGAGCCGCTAACGTTAAGTGGGGCTTAGGAAGCGGTACCACAACAGGCGGAGCTTCAAGTATTAATGGCTTGATCTCCGGTTTGGGTTCTTCAACCGGTGGAACTATGACCGGAGGTGCGTCAAGCATAGGCAGTGTAGCCGATGTTGCATCTGCAGCAGCATATGGCTTAGGAACTGCAAACGGCTATGGTATTGGTGCATCAGGTATATTGATGCCACTTGCAGGTTTAGTTTCAGGATGGGGTGGTATCATGACTGCTGCTGCTCCTTATCTCGGAGAATTCGGATTACCTGCAATTGTTATGGGTAACCTGATGCAAGGTACTTCCTCAGCAGCACTATCGGCTTATCAAAATGTTTCAAGCAACGTACTTTCAAACGCTGATACCATCCTGTCACAAAAAGTTGCTAATATTGAAACAGTTTGTAAAATGTTAGATACGCAAGGTGAAGTTGTCAGGAAAATGCTGAAAGAACAACTCGACGGCGATAGCAAGGCTATTCAAAACTTGTAGATTAATTGAGTAACTGAGTAATTAAGTGACTAAGCGACTGAGAAGAATGATGGGTGGAAAATAAATAATGTAAATCCCTCACCCTAATCCTCTGTCTTAAGTGGGCGAGGCAACAAAATAAACTAACTCTTTCTGAAGGAAACAAGGGAATAGAATAACAAAAGAAAACAGGTTTAAGAAATGCAAAAAAGAACTTTTTTAAGAATATTACTAAACGATATTTTTCACAACAACATTTTTTCCCGTGTTTTTTCTAACCTTGTAAATTTTTGTTACGAATATAATATTTTAAGCGATAAATCGCTAAAGTATCAGCAAAATGTGTCGTTATCCATTGCGGATACGAAGAAAAATATTTTTTTTCAGAGTATAACCGGAGACAAAATCGACTGCCAATAATGTTAAGACATGTTACAAATATGGTTAAACATGCGCAATTATTGAGAAAAACATGTTTTATAATATATGGAAGTCGTAAATTAGGTAAAGTAAAATGAACGAAGCAATAATGACTTCCATAAAACGAATAAGAAACTTCATTAATTTCTCAAAATCATTTTTTATTAGGAAAAATCCTTTTAAAATGTTGGTTGAAGGAATTGTGAACAGCCTGAAAGATATGTTCAGTGTTCGTCAAAAGTTGAAAATGGCTCAGTATAGGGTTAATTATCACAAACATCAGTTGATGAAAATGGAGTCATTGATAGCCGAAAATAATGAACACACATTCCTGAAAGGCAAAAACCTCAACGAAACAAGGTAAGGTGTGATATGGGTTTAATAGCATCATCAATGAGATTACTTACTCTAACTGCTTACAAAAACAGTTTGGAGATGAGAATTCAATCGGTAACCGAGAATATGATGGGGTTACAAGATCAGATTGACGAACTTGTAACAATTGGTGCAGATTTAGATCCTGATAGCGATGCTTTAAAAGATTTGAAAGCTAAAAAAGAACGTTTGAATTTGATTGAAAAGAAACTTGAAATGCAACAAAAACAATTCCAAACCCAATTAGAAGCTGTAAATCAAGAAATTCAATCTTGTCAACAATCAGTTGTACAGAATGTTCAAGGTATGTTCAGCTACTCTCTTAGCGGTGGTAGATAAATTCTAAAATTTGTGTAAGTGTGTGATTATTGCTTATGGAGTTGTTATATGAAACCTTTTCTTATAGATTTTACAAATGTACTGAAGGATAATAAATCAGCATTGAAGTTTTCTTTGAGTTCGGGCAAAGGACCTGTAAAAAGAAATTATTGTAAAGTTACAAGAAATGGTAAACGTTTAAATTATGCGTTTGAAAAAAAAGCAAACATGTCTATTGCAGGAAAAGATATAAAAGACGTGAAAAGGTATTCTGTTATAAAATACAAAGATTCGAATACCCAAAATGGCAAGTTTTATGAAATATCAACACCTGTGAGTGATATATCTTTATATACATATGATGATAAATTTGCGCATATGTCGATTGATTCCAGTTGTGGGGGTAAATTAAAATTTGAAACGATTTATCGTGACGGCTCAAAGAAAATTGAGCTTAGAGATGCGTGTAATTCATCACAATTTACGTATATTGCGCCGGATGGTTCAGTTATACAGCCTAAAAAGTCCTGTTTTCAACAAATTCTTTCTAAAATTAAAAATGGTTTGAAATGTTTTTAATATGGTTATAAAAAAGAGGGTGACTTTTTCAAGTCATCCTCTTTTTTTATTGTTTTATGAAAACTTAGCTCATAGCGCATGCTTTAGGTTTAGGACCTGCAGCTACGATTTCAGCCGGCATGTTTGGATACTTAGCTGAGAAGTTATCCAAGAACATTTGAGCAAGTTTGTTAGCTTGTTCATCGTATGCAGCTTTGTCTTCCCACATTCCGCGCGCATCAAGTTTTTCTGACGGTACATCAGGACAAGATGTCGGATAATCAACGTTGAATACGTCATGGTGTTTGAATTCAACGTTATCGAATGAACCGTTTAATGCAGCAGTTACCATAGCACGAGTGTATGCAAGTTTCATACGTTTAGCGCCTGATGCAGCAGAACCGCCTGCCCATCCTGTGTTTACAAGATAAACTTGTGTACCGTATTTATCAAGTTTGTCACCAAGCATCTTAGCGTAAACAGATGCATCCATTGGCATAAATGGTTCACCGAACAATGTAGAGAATGTAGGTTGAGGTTCTGTAACTCCACGTTCAGTACCTGCCAATTTAGATGTGAAACCTGTTACAAAGTGGTACATAGCAGCGTTTTTATCCAATCTTGAAATTGGAGGTAATACACCGTATGCGTCAGCTGTCAAGAATACAACAACTTTTGGAATACCACCTTTGCTAGGGATTTGTGCATTATTGATATAATCAATAGGATATCCTACACGAGTGTTTTCTGTAAGACTTCCGTCGTAGAAATCAAATTCACGTGTTTCAGGATTCATAACAACGTTTTCTACTAAAGAACCGAATTTAATAGCGTTATATATATCAGGTTCATTTTCTTCAGAAAGGTTGATACATTTAGCATAGCATCCGCCTTCAAAGTTGAATACGCCGTCAGGTGACCAACCGTGTTCATCATCACCGATTAATTTACGTGCAGGGTCTGCAGAAAGAGTTGTTTTCCCTGTTCCTGAAAGACCAAAGAATACAGCAGTTTCACCTGTTTGTGGATCCATATTTGCTGAACAGTGCATAGGAAGAACATTCTTCTTAGTCATAATATAGTTCATAGTTGCGAATACAGATTTCTTGATTTCACCTGAGTATCTTGAACCGCAAATAATAATAGTATGTGCTTCGTAGTCAATAGCGATACAAGCTTCTGAATTTACGCCATCAACTTCAGGATCACATTTGAAGCCCGGAGCACAAAGAATTGTGTAATCAGGTTCACCGTAGTTTGCTAATTCTTCCGCAGTCGGACGAATTAATAATTGGTGAATGAACAAGTTTTGGCTTGCAAGTTCGTTGATTACACGGAATTTTTGTGTGTAAGTTTTGTCTGCGCCTGCATATCCGTCAAAAATAAATACTTCGCGGTTTTGTAAGTATGCAGTGATTTTTTCCTTAATAGAGTTAAATCTTTCTCTTGTTATGGGGCGATTAACTTTACCCCATGCAATTTCATCATGAACACCTGCTGTGTCTACGATGAATTTATCCTTAGGTGAACGACCTGTGTATTTTCCTGTTGTTACAACAAGAGCACCAGTGTTGCTTAATGTACCTTCACCTAATCTTAATGCTGCTTCCGTTAATTGAGCAGGGCTTAAGTTACGATAAACTGCTTTAGGACCAATAATTCCTAATTTTTCGATTCCATACGTTTCCATATATGAGCTTCCTCCTTTTTAAAGCTGTTTCATTTGGTCATATACAACAACTATAGTACAAAAACACGTAAAATCAAGAAATATTGTGAATAAGAAATTTTTTCATCTTAAATATTTTGCTCGGGTAACGAATAAGATACGATAATAAATATTTTTATTATTTAAAATTAAAAAGAGGGTGTCCGAGTTTTGGACATCCTCTTTTTTTGCTTATTATTTGAAAATTCAAATTATAATTTTGAAGCAACCATCTTAGTAGTTTCAGCCAATCTTGTTGAATAACCCATTTCGTTATCGTACCAAGAAATGATTTTAACTTGGTTTCCGCCCATTACACGAGTTAATAAAGCGTCAACTGTTGATGATTGAGATGTTCCAACATAGTCAGAAGATACAAGCGGTTCTTCTGTGTAGCAAAGAACATGTCCGTCAGCACCTTCTTTTAATGCTGCGTTAACTTCTTCAACGGTTACATCTTTAGAAACTTCAAATACAACGTCAACTAAAGATACATCCGGAGTAGGAACACGCATAGCGAAACCGTCCAATTTACCTTTTAATTGAGGTAATACAAGAGCAACAGCTTTTGCAGCACCTGTTTTTGTAGGAACGATGTTTAAAGCACCTGCTCTAGCTCTTCTTGGGTCTTTGTGTCCTGCATCTAAGATTCTTTGGTCACCTGTGTATGAGTGAACTGTTGTCATCAAACCTTTAACAATACCGAATTTTTCATCGATAACTTTAGCAACAGGTGCTAAACAGTTTGTTGTACAAGATGCCATAGAAATCACATTGTGTTTTGCAGGATCATATTCGTGGTCGTTAACACCAAGAACGATTGTTTTATCTTCGTTAGTTGCAGGAGCAGAAATGATAACTTTCTTAGCGCCTGCTGCGATGTGAGCTTTTGCTTTTTCTGCATCTGTGAAGAAACCTGTTGATTCAACAACAACTTCTACACCTAAATCTTTCCAAGGTAATTGAGCAGGGTCTTTTTCTGCGAAGAATTTGATTTTTTTACCGTTTACAACGATGCCTTCTTCGTATGCTTCAACTGTACCGTCAAATTTACCCATAACTGAATCATATTTGAAAATACGAGCTGCATCTTCAGGTTTTAAACCAGGGTCATTGATTGCAACGTAATCTATTTCGTTGAAAATACCTTCTCTGATAGCTGCTCTTAATGTGTTTCTGCCGATTCTTCCGAATCCGTTAATTGCTACTTTTACCATAAATTTTAACTCCTTCTTATCGTAAAAAATATTTTAACATGTCTATGGTATTACAAACAAAAAATCATAGCAATGGGGAAAAATATTTTTGGGAAGAATTACTCTTTAAATTATTCTTGTTCAAGATTTACTTTTATTTCAGGATATGTTTCACATAAAAGATTGACGGCATATTTCCCGTTTAGACCTTCAGAAGATGTCAACATATTTTTCTTCCATAATGCATCGGCTTGAACTGTTTGATCAATCATGAGTTTTAGTTTATAACCGTTTTTATTAACCATGATTTTTTTATTATTTTTTACCGCCATGCCCCAAAACCAACAATCGTCGTTTGTAGGCATTAATTTCATAAACATGTCACTATTGAGTACGTCCTTGTGTAACGAATTTGGAGGAAATAATGTACCATAGCCTGTCATAATTTCGTTTTTATATGATGGTAAATATGTGTCATTGTAAAAATAATTTCTGGCTTTGATTAAGTATTTACCTTTTTTGTCTTTTTTGATTACAAAAGCTCGATTTGCGTGTATGTATTCAGGATTTTCTAAATACGCACTATAAAGGGTCTCAATATAATTTTCAGGATAAAAAATATCGTCATCTGCCGTTATAATAATATCCTGCGGATATTCTTTTAATGACGGTACAAGTTTTTTAAATGACATTATATTTTCACACCATTTTATACTCAATCCGTATTGTTGTAATTCTGTTAAATTTTCAGGCAGTTCTTTATCAGGGAATTGCTCATTTGCCAACCACAAAACTATTTCATCTGCTTTAACGGTTTGAGTCATTAGAGTTGATATTGTTTTGTGTACAGTATTAATTCGTGCCGGATATGTTGTAAGTGATATTACTATTCTTGGATTTCTTTTTTCTTGTGTGACTCCTAAGGTTTTAATTTCTTTATATGTTAAATTAACCTTGTGACGTTTACATATTTTAATTCCAAAAATTTTAATTACATAATGATCGTCAATATCTAAAACAGAAAACCAGTACCCCAAAGAGCTTATTATATTTTGAATAAAACTAACCTTTTCATTTTTCATAAAAATATTATATCATAAAATAACTATTCTTTTATTCGCTCTATTTGTCTGTTTTAATTGCACGACTTGTAAATCATAATTATTTATTATGACGGTTACTGCAGAACAAGTTTTAAGAACAAATATTAAAAAGTTCAGAAATGCAAAGAAATTGACTCAGGAAGAACTTAGCGAAATGGCAGGTATATCAAGAGATTATCTTTCTGAAATCGAGAGAGGGTTAAGATTCCCGAGTATGAAACGACTTGATATGATTGCTGTTGCTTTGGGGTTGGATACCTATAAACTGTTAAAGCCTTAACCTCTTAAAGCGTTTAATTGTTTATACAAATCAATCTCTTTTTCTGTTAAATCTTTTGGTATAACAATTTTTATTTTGGCTTTCAATTCGCCAAAGTTCCCGTTTTTATCAGGCAATCCGAGTTTTTTGAGCCTCAAAGATTGTCCGGAAGATACTTTTGGCGGGATTTTTATATTTACTTTGCCGTGAGGTGTCATAATCTCTTTTTCGCACCCTAAAACTGCTTGAGGAGGAGTAATTTCAACCTCTTTTATCAGCGTTGAACCGTCAATTGTGTATTCATTATCTTTGATATGGATAATAAGATACAGATTTCCTTTTCGTCCGTATGAATCGGCTTTACCTTCGCCTTTCAAACGTATTTTTTGACCTTCTGATACATTTTTAGGAAGTTTAACTTTTACGGTTCGTTGATTATTAATATATCCCGTTCCCGAACAATGTGTGCAAAAACCTCCATGTGGCGGGCATTGGGTACATTTTTGCATATCGTTGAATTTTACCGTAACAGGAGCGGAACTCATCAAGTCTTTGACGGATACATTAAGAGTTTTTGTTACGTCCAAATCTTCCGCTTGTGAGTGGCGGGATTGTTTTCTCTCGCTACCGCCAAAATCAAAGCCTGAAAAACCTCCGTGTGATTGAGTTTGTTGTCCTGACATGAAATCTCCAAACAATGAGGAGAAGAAATCCGAAAATCCGCTGCCGCCAAAATTAAAACTTTGAGCGCCGCCCTGATTAAAATTAAACTGTTCAAATCCCGGAGGTGGTGTATAGTTCGCACCGTTTTGCCAGTTTGACCCCAAACTGTCATATCTTTGACGTTTTTCCTTGTCCCCGAGAACTTCGTACGCTTCATTTATATCTTTGAACTTTTGTTCTGCTTCTTTGGTTTTATTTACGTCAGGATGATATTTTCTGGCGAGTTTTCTATACGCAGATTTTATTTCTTGTTCTGTAGAATCTCGTTTTACACCTAATATTTCGTAGTAGTCTTTGTATTGCATAGTTCTTTCCTGTTTTTCTCTATTAATATAATAATATAAATTTTTGCAAATTACGGAGAATTAATATTTTTTTAATCATTAAGGGGTGGTAAATGAGAAGGGGTAAATGAGAGGGGGTAAATGTGGATAAATGGAGAAAGGTGACTAAGTGACTAAGTGATGATATCGGTAGACTGAAGTCTACCCTACTTCTATGTAACTGAGTGATTTATTTTAGGGCAAAAGAGAAGGAACGTCATTCCGAACTTGTTTCGGAATCTTACTAATGTGGTATTAAAATAAAACTTAGAAACATTGAAAGTCAGTTTGCCACGATTGACAGATGCTGAAAGGGGTAAATGTAAAGCCGTAGGGTAGACTTTAGTCTACCAATACATCAATATAAGCCACGTTGGGTGCAATTTTTGCACTAAAATCAATCAATCACCTTTTCATATTTATCCTACCCCCTACGACACTACGTGCCACTTCCCCATAAAAGGGGAAGATATTTGCCCCCTAACAAGGGGGAAATGTCCGAAGGACAAAGGGGGTGTATAAAAACATGCTCTAAATTCGTTAATCACACAATTACTTACTTTTATGAATTTGTTACAAAAGTATTAAAAAAGAGGATGCCCAAAGAAAACGGACATCCTCTGTAATCGTTGAGGAAATTTTTTATGCGTAATAAGCTGCCATTTGGTCTGCTTTTTTCTTTTCATTGTGGTTTGTATACGCATCAAGTGCCGCACCACCCAAGAAACCGCCTATTACAGGAGAAGCTCCGCTTAAACCAGCCATTAGCAGTGATGCTTTAACATTACGAGTGAACAGGAATGTTCCGGCTCCGGCTAATAATCCAACACCGACACCTACTGCAGTACCTACCTTTTTACCTGTATTTGTATGGTAATAAGGATTACCTTGTTTTGTTTCACGAATGTTTTTTGGTTTGGTTGTTTGATTTGCTCCTGCTACTGGATTTTTACCGAATGATACTGCCATACACACCTGCTTTCTTTATAAATAATACACTGCACTTAGTTTTGTTTTGTATTTACTTTAAAACATTTTTTTTGAGTTTTTTGCTATTTTGTTAAGTTTATTGAAGCTAATTTTTGCAGGGTAAGAGTGGGCAGGCACTGTCTGATATTTTAGGGTTGTGGAATGTAGGTCGCTTTTACCAAACCGATAATGAAATTATTATTTCTCAGTCACTCAATAACTTACTCACGCAGTCACCTTTCTCCCTTTATCCCTTTTCATTCTCCAGTCTTTCTCTAATTCTCTTTTTGGTTGCAAATTCGGTATCGCCTGATATTATTCTCTTTGCAAGCATCATACCCGGGAGAACAACACCCAATGCAATCATTGAGGATGCCATATTTGTTCTGATTGAATTTCTCTTGAGTTTTCTTACTCCATTGAAGAATGTATCAATATCTTCACCTGATGCCTTAAACTGATTATAAAGTTTTTTGATATTGTTATGAGTTTCTCTCATTACATCCATATCAATATACTTTCTTGTGTCAATCTTTCCTGTATCAATTTTCTTTTTGAAGAAGCCTAAAATACCTTTTTCTCTGACTTTGTAGGTTTCAATAATATCAGATTTTTTTGCAGCTTTAATAACAGCATTATCAGGATTGTTATGTATATATTCATATAATTGAGCATCCTTAACCATTTGCTCTGCAGATTTTTTAGGCGGATTAAAGAAATCTTTAACACTCTGTATAATTCCTTTTTTCTTCGGAACTTCCACAGTGTATTCAGGGAACGCATTCAAGCTGTTTTCAATTTCTCCCGTTTTGAACAACTGTTTAAATTTATCGTCCTCTAAAACTCTTGAATCCAACTCAATAGACTTGTGATGTTTTGTATCTGCTCTGTGGTTCATATCATCTTGAATTTTTTGTCCGAGATAATACATAAAGAATAAGAACCCGCCCTCTTTTATTACATATCCTGCAAACTCTTGCGGATCTCTGGATTTGGCAAGTCTTTGGGTAGTTATACCGCCATCCAGAACGTACATGTTTTTGACAGGGTCTAATATAAAGTCACTAAGCCCTCCCTTGAATGAAAGGTTATTATTATGTTGCTTGAGAGAAGAAAATACGGTATTTTGATTATTCTTCTTATTTACAAATTTTTGATTCATCGCTTGAACCATTTTTTCTTTTCTTCTCATTTCTTCTTTAATTTTATTTTCGAGTTTTTTCTCTGTATATTTTTGTTTCATATCCGTCAGGATATCATAAGATGCCAGAGCCAAAACTGTTGCAGTTGCAACTTTTGCAAAGTTTAATGCTCTGAAATTCTTTGGATTTTTACCGATTTTTGCAATATTATCTGCTATTTCTTTTGTCGGGGCATATTTCTTTGTTTTTTCAAAAATATCTTTGTTTTCTAAGTTTCTGATATCATACTTAGGATCATATTTTGCCAATTTAAATACTGTTTTATCAATAATTTTTTTAGAAATAGGAATCCCGCCCAACCATATAGCTTCTGTTCCTACTTCATCAATAAATCTGTCTTGTGCTTCTTCCTTCTTACCTGTGACATAAGATGCGGTTGTCAAACCTAAACAATTAGCTCCGTCTTTTACACCTAACGGAACGAGAGATTTGGGATTTCCCAATACTGAATATATTTTTGCTATTGATACCATTTATTTTTCCTTACTATATTAGCTTGTATTACAAGCCCCAAATTAAGTTCATAAGTTCGACGATTGGAGCGTTCGCCTTTATAGTAGTTCTTCGTCGTATATTCATAACTATATTCATGTAATTAACCTTCCTTTTCTTTTAAGTTGCTTAAAAATAAAAATTGACTGATTTTAAGCTAAAATTTAATAAAATTTTACAAAAAAAACAGACCCTGTAAGGTCTTGTTTTTATTAGTATACAAAATCAGATGTTTTTAATAAAAACAAGCCTCAAGTTCTATATACTAATCGTCGTAAATTCTTAATCATAATAAAAGAGTACATAAAAAAAATTGTTTTGTAAAGTATTATTCGAGCGTTCCACTTGACATTTACTTATATCTTACATAACATGGTAAAGTAAACGGCGACATGGCCAAGTGGTAAGGCAGAAGCCTGCAAAGCTTTTATTCCCCAGTTCGAATCTGGGTGTCGCCTTTTTTATTTACTCTACCGTTGAAAAAAACACGATTGTGAACTAAAATATTGTTATGAAAAAGCTGTTAGTGTTTATTTTTTTTCTGATGTTTATACAGTTACCTGCAATATGTAACACGGATGATATTGAGGAAAATTCAATTATAAACAACCCTCAAGTTATTAAACCCTTAGAAGGCGGTGTTACTTATGATGAGGATTCTGCAATATATTTGGACAAATCCATAGAACGTCCGGCGCTTAACATTAAACCCAAAAATACATTGATTCCTGTTTATACTCCAACATTCGCCGATACAAGAATAAGGGACAGAAGTGCTTTGGCAACCTCCTCCAAACTTACGGGTGATGAATACTATATTGCACCTATTTTTAATTATGTAGCCGAGCAAGCAGGAAATTTTTCATACGGAACATATTACGGCGCATCCATGGATAGTGCGCAAATGACGTATTCTACCAGTATGTTTACCAGATATGACGGGAATAAATATGCTTTAACAGGTTCAATAAGTACAAATACACAGTCTATTGACGGTTCATATCAGAGTATGTTGGGAATCGCTCCCGAATTAAAACTGACAAAATCATTAGCACTGCGAGATACAGTTAAAACATACATGGGTGTTCCAATTAAAAAGAACTCTATATCTTTGATTTATACTCCGCATCTAAAAAAATACATTGATAGTCTAAGGTTTGAACTGGGACTTTCACAAACATTTTATGAAAGCGGATACAGTAATGCTTCTGTTGAATTTTCGACGAAATTTAAGTTGTAATAAAATAAAAATACATATATAATTATTGTGTGTTATGAAAAAAAGCAAACAAAAAAACAAAAAATTAGCTGCAATTGCGAAACAAAGAACTGAGAAACGACAACACCATACTCAGTTTTATTATTCTTTTTTGACAATAATACTCCTTCTGTGTCTTGCACAAATATCTTTCAGCGCAATTTTGAATATATCTAAAATAATTTCATACAGACAAAAAATAGCCACAATTGCAAAAACGGAAGAAGAAGCAGAATTAAGAAATGCAGAGTTAAAAAAAGATATAAAGAATTTCTCATCCATTGCAACTCTTGAATCTATCGCAAGAAATAACCTTAAAATGGCAAGCAAAGATGAGGTCTTGATTCTTGTAAATTCCAAAAATGAAGCACCACCTAAAAAGAAACATTTATTAAACAGCAAAAAAGAGAAAACTCACAATGAAACAATTAATGATTGAAGCATTTGACCTGAAACAAAAAGGGTATTACAAGCAGGCTATTGAAATTTTTTATAAACTTCTTGCAAAAGAAAATGAAAATATTGAAATACTTTCCGAGCTTGGAGAGTTGTATTTGTTGTTAAAAAACTATGACCGTTCTTTGCATTATATTGACAAGGCTCTGGAAATAGATTCAAATCACATAAACAGTCTTAAAGTATTACGCAGAATTTATACGGAAAAACAAGATTATGAACAAGCCTCAAAAACAGCTAATAAAATATATGTATTAACAGATAATCAGGATGACTTGTATGAATTTTTAAAACTTTTAAATATACGCAAAAAATATAACGAAGCGACAGGATTTACGGATTTTATTAATTCGTATAATGTTGCAACAGAGATTGCATATTCGTATTACAAACTCGGCAAATATGATGATGCAATAAATATTTTGGCTAACATAAATCCGACAACAGACACCAAACATTTAGATTTGTTGTGTAAAATATATTTTGAAACAAAAGAAATTAACAAAGCAAAAGAGGTCTTGGCAAAATTGGAAAATAATAACAACACAAATGATATTCAAATACTAAACTATATGGGATTAGCAAAGCTGGATGAATTAGAACTTGATAGTGCCGTTTCATACTTCCAAAAAGCAGTAGAGGCAGCACCGCAAAATGATTCATATAATTTCAATCTCGGACAGGCATATTTCTTGAAAGGTTGGTTTGACGAGGCAAAGAAGTATTTTGTTCAGGCAATATGTCTCAATCCTGCAAATTTGAATTATAAATATTCTCTCGGATACACATTATACAGAGAGGGTGATTACAAGAACGCTCTTACTCATTTGAATACTGATTTAACGGAAGCCAAAGTACTCAAAATGCTTATCAAGTTCAAAATGGGCGACCTTGCAACGGCTAAAACAGAGCTTGAAAAATTGTTGTCGGAAAACCCTGAAAATGAAACAATAACATTTGCTCTCGCACAGATTTATTTTGAACTTGAGCTTTATAAATTATCACTTGATATGATAAAAAGAACAATAAATATCAATCAAAACTCGTTTGAATACAAGTCATTTTTGTGTAAATTACTGCTTAAAACGGGAAAAATTGACGACGCAAAATTCGAAATTAAAGAATTGAATACCAAATATCCTAACTATTACTATGCAAAAGTGCTTATGGCAGAGTATTTTTATGATAAACAGGATTATGACTCATTGTTCAACACTGCACAAGAGCTTATTGAATTGGATTTGAACCAATATGAAGGATATTATTATAATGCACTTGCACTTTTAGAAAAGAATGATATCAGCTTTGCAATAGAAAGTCTGAAAAAAGCGATAACTCTTGATGTAAACAATGCCGCTCTTTATGTAAAAATGGCTGAAATATATCAAGCTATGGGAGAATATGAAAACGCTTTTGCATATATCAAAGAAGCAAGTGATATTGATAAATCCGCAAGAAATCAGGAATTATATATGCAACTTGCATCAATTCTCAGAAAACAAAAATAAAATTTGTTTGCTGAATTTTCTTTATTTAAATAGCGTAATTGTATTCTTTTTTTATCATTTCGGACAACATATCCGCATTACCTATATAAATACAGAACTCTGCTTGGTTTTCGCCAAGTTGTTTAAGGTCATTGAGTTTTATCGGCGGGCCTGCCGGTGTTGTTCTTGCAGGGTTTTTAGGGTTTGAAAGAATATCGGTTGAACGCAATATACAAATACCCAATTCTTTTCCTCTAACTTCATACTGCGTAAGCCCTTTGGTCACAACTCCTACACCGTTTGCCCATATTCCTCTTTGCATCGGTGCGGTGTTATTTCGTGCTTCCAATCCTTTTGTTTTCGGTAAATTCTTTCTGATTTCATAATCAGGTTCAAAATCACGCTCTACAATAAGATTTGTATCTTCTAAAAAGGTTTTATAAATTTTTTCGTTGGTATCAATAACTGCCTGCAAGTTATGGTTTGTATACGTATTTACCCAATCAACCTTGAATTTAATCATTTCTGACTGAGTATCAAGCTCTGCCGTAATATTTAGAATATCTCCAACATCTGCCTGAAAACAAATTGCAGAACGGATATCACCCGTATACAAAACTTTTGACCCGATTATTTTTGCAATTCTTCCGCTATCATTTTCATCGGGACCTTCGTTATAACTGTCGCCATAATCTTTGAAATCCACAAACTTTATCTCATAATTTCCGACCATAATCTTGTTATTTTCAAGCGAAAGAAATATTTTTGAGTTTCCGATACACTTATCCGATACAAAAACATCCGTCGGGGTATCAGCAGGAATAATCTTGTTTCCTTTTGCAAAACCCAAATACGTATAAATATTACAATAATCCTCTGTAATGGGAACTCTCAAGGTGTTTGTCAGAAGTTTTTTTTCAAATCCTGTTTCGGTTTCCAAAAGCTGATAATTTTCAAATTTTCGGCAAGATTTGAATTTTACCACTCCTTCATAGTTGTCTAAATTAATTATTTCGTTATCTTGGATATCGTATTTAAACTTTATCTCATCAATTATTGTGTTTGCAATCTGTTGTATTTTTTTGTATCGAATAATATCTTCTCTATGAACATCATCAAGAGAACATCCGTATATTGAATCGTGCGCCTGGTTTTGGAGCAGAAATTTATAGGCATATTTAATCAATCTTTCATATTTTTCTGCTTCTTCTTTGAAGTGTAATCTCAACCTGTCCGCCTTATCAAGCAAATGCGAAGTCTCTATGTTCAAACGTTTTAAATCCAGCCTTGAAGAATAACTTCCTTGAAGCGTAAAGGTTTTGGAATTATCTCTCAATTCTCCTTTATAAACAAATTGTGAAAAGTTATCTTTGACCGAATTTATATAATCAAATATTGAACCTGTTACTATCTCATAATCATCAAGACGTTTGTTTATTTCAAAAACGGTTTCCATAATATTTTCCGATACACCCAAGTGGTCGCCGCCAATAGGCATAAGCAGAACATCACCCGAAAATTTCGCTATTTTATCAAGGTTTTCTTTTATGCATTGAGCCTTTTTCTCAATATTCATATTTGCAGTTAAAAAATCATTGAAATAACCTCGTACAAGGTTTATGGAATTAATTTCAGACTCATTTCCTGCCCAAACAAATTCCGACGGAATATCTCCGCATCCTCTCCACACAACCGTTGTATCTATACCGTATTCTTTCAGAATAGGAATAAGGTTAGGTGTGTGTCCGAATGTATCCGCAAAATATCCGACAAAATCTTCACATCCCATTTTTTTAGAGTACTCAAGTCCGATTTCTAAATTTTTGCGAACAGCCTTTTCATCCGTTAAAAACTCATCAATCAAACAATAAAAAGGCCCGATAAACAGTTTTTTTTCTTTTATAAGCTGTTTTACGATATCCGTATTTTCGGGACGCATTTCAAGATAATCCTCTAAAGCAGAGGTTTGACCGTCAAAATAAAACGACGGAAGTTTACCTGTGATAAGCATTTCAAGAATATTATCAAATACCCGCAAGAGCCTCATTCTAAACACTTCAAACTCTCTGTACCATTCTCTGTCCCAATGGGTATGAACGTATCCGATAACTTTCTTTTTCATGGTAATTATCCTTTGAATATAGTTTGCTCTCTGTCAGGCCCTACACTCACGATTGAAATAGGACACTCAAGAAGTTCTTCTAATCTTGCAAGATATTTTTTCGCATTTTCAGGTAATTTATCATACTCTTTTATCCCTGTTATGTCTACACCCCATCCGGCATGTGTTTCATAAACAGGTTCAAGATATTTATGTATATATACATCTGTCGGATATGAAGTATAAATTTTCCCGTCACGTGTATCTTTGTATGCGATACATACTTTTATTTCGTCAAAAGAATCGAATACATCTATTTTTGTAAGTGCAATAGAAGTCAATCCGCCCACAAGTACGGCATACTTCATAATAACCGCATCAAACCAGCCGCAACGGCGCGGTCTGCCTGTTGTAACCCCGAACTCGTGTCCGATTTCACGTATCTTATCACCTGTTGAATCTTTTAACTCGGTAACAAAAGGTCCTTCACCAACCCTTGTAACGTACGCTTTTGAAACCCCGATAACTTCATCAATCATTTTTGGCCCGTAACCTGAACCTGTTGCAGCACCCCCGCCTATCGGACTTGAACTGGTAACAAAAGGATAAGTCCCGTAATCCACATCAAGCATCACACCTTGCGCACCCTCAAAAAGAATTGTATCGTTTCTGTGTTCTCTTAACAAATCCTGCCATTCAAAACAAACATACGGTTTAAATATCTGTGCATATTGTTCACACAGAGCCGTCAAACATTCTTTGGTATACGGTTCTAGTCCGTAAACTTTTTCAAGTTGTTTGTTTTTGAGAGGTAAAATTACGTCAAGTTTTTCGGACAATGCTTCAGGAGAATACAAATCCTGTATTTTAAGTCCGATTCTTGCGTACTTATCCGTGTATGTAGGACCTATACCTTTTTTTGTTGTGCCGATTTTTCCTTTTCCGCTATGAGCTTCCGAATATCCGTCAATTTCTATATGATAAGGCATTGTAATTGATGCGAGCGGACTTATTTTCAAGTTAGAAACGTCAACACCATCTTCTATCAGTTCATTGATTTCTTTCGCAAAAGACTCGGGATGAATTACCGTACCCGAACCAATCATACAGATTTTATTTTTATAAAGAATACCCGACGGAATAAGATGGAATTTGTGCGTTTTGTTGTTTGCAACTACCGTATGCCCCGCATTACATCCGCCTTGATAACGTATAATAACATCGGCTTTCTCTGCAAGCAAATCAGTAATCTTTGCTTTTCCTTCATCACCCCATTGCGCTCCGACAACAACCGTATTTTTCATAATTTGCTCCTCAAACTAAAGAGAGGTTGAACTTTTGGCTCAACCTCTTTGTATTTTTAAACTTTACTTGCCATTTTTAAAAGGTTACAATTTTCCGACCTTCTTCTTTCTTCATCTTTGTATATCTTTGTCCTGTTTATAACCTCATCAAAATCAATTTTATGAGCATCAAAATCAGGACCGTCAACACAAGCAAATTTTGTTTCTCCGCCGACAGTAACTCTGCAAGCACCGCACATACCTGTTCCGTCAACCATTATAGGGTTCATACTTGCTTCCGTATAAATTCCTTTGTCTTTCGTAAGGTTTGCGACAGCTCTCATCATAGGCATTGGACCAACTGCTATTGCATAATCCACCTTTTCTTGACCCATAATTCTTTCAAGGACTCCCGTAACAAATCCTTTTTCTCCGAGAGAACCGTCATCTGTTGTGATAAACAATTCGGTACAAGCATCTTTCATTTTATCTTGCCAGAAAATTAATTCTTTGGTTCTTGCACCCATAATCATATAAACCTTATTACCTGCCTCTTTGAACGCTTTTGCAATCAGGTAGCAAGGTGCAGCACCGTAACCGCCCGCCAAACATACAACAGTTCCGTAGTTTTTGATATGAGTAGGTTGTCCGAGAGGTCCTACGATATCAACAAGCTCATCACCCGGTTCTAATTCTGCAAGCTTCTTCGTAGAATAACCGACTGCCATAAATACGATTGTCAAAGCTCCGGTTTCTTTGTTGACATCAGCAATAGTCAAAGGAACTCTTTCTCCGTTTTCTTCCGCTCTGAATATGATAAATTGTCCTGCTTTTGCGTTTCTTACAACATAAGGCGCATCAATAACAAGTTCGTATTGATTCGGACAAAGTTCTGTTTTTGATAAAATTTTGTAA
The DNA here is from genome assembly GCA_945910925.1 of uncultured bacterium. GTDB lineage: Bacteria > Cyanobacteriota > Vampirovibrionia > Gastranaerophilales > Gastranaerophilaceae > UMGS1585. The sequence continues at coordinate 24,748 of CAMDZX010000002.1, forward strand.
CCCATGCTAGACTTCTCCCTAAATATTAATCTTTACCGAAAAATTTTATCATAAAAAATGTAAGTAGTAAATTAAAATACAAAAGTATTTTTTATTATGAAAGTTCGATATGAAACATTTTATTCGACAGAATATTGGTAGACTAAAGTCTACCCTACTTCTCTTATCAACCCTCACCAAGAAATTTAATTTTTCACAAAGCTCAACAAAATTTTGCAAGACAACAATGTAGAAGTTTAATCACTCAGTAACTTAGTTACTAAGTCACTGAGTCACTCAGCCATTTACTTGTATTTATTGTGCTTTCGCTCAACTGCTTTTATTATACAAGCTTGTCGTACGCTTTTCTGATTGCCTGTATATCCTGCCACATCAACCATTTAGGACTACCTTTTTCTCTTGAATCATTTCTTAAAAGGTAGGAAGGATGAAATATCGGCATCATTTTTGCGCCGTAAGGCCCGTCAAACCATTTCCCCCTTGCTCTTGTAATTCCTCTTTCGTTTGGGAGCATAGTGTTCAGAGCTATGTTTCCGCAAACCATTATAATCTTAGGTTTTATAATATCTATCTGTGCCTGCAAATATTCATAACACGCGCTTTTTTCTTCGGGCAAAGGGTTTCTGTTTTCGGGCGGACGACACTTGATTGTATTACAAATATAAATATCATCACGAGTAAACCCAACAGAGGCAAATATTTTATCCAATAATTGCCCTGCCTTACCTACAAACGGAAGTCCTTTCATATCTTCCCAATATCCCGGAGCTTCACCGATAAGCATAAGCTTCGGATTCGGACGCCCGTCAGAAAAAACAACGTTATGCCTGCTTTTTGATAAAGGACATTTTTCACATTTCAAACACTTATCTCTTATTTGCTCTAAATCCTTATACATATTCAGCCTCTAAATCTATCAAATATTTTTTATTGTTTATACCCGCAGAAAACCCTGTAAGATTATTATTTGCACCAACCACTCTATGACAAGGAACAAAGATTAAAATAGGATTTTTGTTACAAGCATGCCCAACTGCTCTATAACCTTTCAAAATACCGGCATGTTCGGATAATAACTTATACGTAACAGTATTTCCGTATGGGATTTTTCTTATTGCAGACCATATTTTTTTCTGAAATTCCGTTCCGTGAAAACATATCGGAATATCATCAAAACTCTTTCTTTTACCGTTAAAATATTCGTTTAAACTTTTGAACGTGTATTTTATTAATTCGGTTTCAAGGTATTGGAAATCATCATATTTTAATTTGGAACAAATATTACAAATAAATCCGTTATTCTCTGCGATATACAATTTACCGATAGCCGTATTATATGAGTAATAATATTTCATGAATCTTGACTAAATAAAATTTAAACCTACACTCAAAACCGATATCATAATCGAACCAAGTAATGCAGCAATAAATCCGTCTACTTCAAAACCGGGAACAAGATATGCCGTAAACATTAACAATAGAGCATTAATTACCAACGTGAATAATCCTAATGAAAATACGTTTATCGGTAGCGTAATTAATGTCAGAATAGGCTTCAAAGAAACATTAATAATACTGATAGCCGCAGCAGCTATAAATGCCGAAAAATAATTTTCAACGGAAATCCCCGGAATTAGCCATGCCGTAAACGATACAATGAGAGCAAAAACAACCCATTTTAATAATAAATACATAAACACTTCTCCTTTTCCTTTCATTTTAGATAATAATACAAAAAAATAAATCTACATATTTTCGTAAGTAAAGATGACTATATTTTATAGAGAAGACAAGGAGAAAAAGGGGTATATTAGAAAGTGACATGGGGTATTGAGTGACTAAGTAACTAAGTGAATGAGAAATAATAATTTTATTGTATTGTCGTTTTAGTAAAACCGACCTACTGAACTTGTCCTGACGCTCATCGGCGGATTGCAGAGGGTGTAAACGGGGCAGAAGTATAGGCTTTAGTTTATCAATACAATTTTAGAGCGACTTAATCGTATTAAATAAAACCAATGATTTACCGCTTTGTACAGTTCTTGGATTTCCATTTTTTGTCAATCCCAATGTAAAAATTTTTCCTTTGTGCGTATTTTTTAGAAAATCTAATAATGCGTTAATTTTTATTTCCCTGACTTTGTTTATTTTTCTTAAATCTTCTAATGATATATTTTTATATTTTGCTGTACGTTTAATTTTATCCCCATACGCCAGAACAATATCGTTTTTTGATAAATCTGCACGGGCTACATCCAAAATGGCATCCTCAGAAACCGCATCAATCTTATCTGCGGTACGAAGTGTAAAAACAGAAAATATTTCTATTGCATCATAATTGTTTATTTGAGCAATTTCTTCACATTTTCTTATCTCCGAATTTTGTTTTTTGTGTGTAGAATATCCGGGATTTAGAAAAATGAAGGTTAAAATTTTATCAGACCTATTATTCACTTTTTTATAAAAATATAGTCTGTGTTTGTAATTTTTCCCGTCAACAGTTAAAAGCCTGTCAGGATTTTTGTATTCCTCTTTTGAATACACGGCATAACAGTCTGAATCAAGATTATTCGGTAAAAGGACCGTCTTACGTCCAAATTGTTCGCTGATTTTCTTTACTTCGTTTTCCATTAATTCTCCAATAAATTTTTACCGAGTTTTTGAACGGTTTTTATATCCTCATCAGGAGTTTTTCCTGTTGTTGTCAGATAATTTCCCGTTAAAATTCCTTCTACACATGTTTTTAGTGCAAGCTCTTGATTTTTTTCAGACAATCTCATACGCCCGCCGCAGAATCTTAATACTGATTTAGGATTTGCAATCTTAAATATTGCAAGCGTCCTCAAAACATTTTCCTCATCAATTTTATCCAAATAATTCTCAAACGGAGTGCCTTCAATCGGCATTAAGATATTGATAGGAATTGAGTCAGGTTGTATTTCCGCAAGCTCAAGTGCCATTTCAACCCTTTGTTCAACAGTTTCACCCATACCCAGAATAACTCCGCAGCATAACTCCATCCCGTATTTTTTAACAAGTTTGCAGGTATTCAGTCGGTCTTGCCAGCTATGAGTTGTACATACGGAAGGATAATAACTTTCCGAAGTATTAATATTGTGATGGAAACGTTTAAGCCCAGCATCAGCCAAAGCCTTTGCTTGCTCATCATTCAATATCCCGATACTTGCACAACTTCTTATACCGTCTATTTCGTTTACTGCTTTGATTAAATCTAAAACTTTATCAAAATCTTCTTCCGCAGGAGTTTTCCCGCTTGTCACAACCGCAAAACGATATGCTCCGTTAGATTTTGCTTCCTCTGCGGCTTTTTTTGTTTCTTCTATTGATATCAAAGGATAATCTTCAATATCTGTTCTGTAATGTGAACTCTGTGCGCAGTATTTACAATTTTGTGAACACTTACCGTTGCGAGCGTTCACAAGAGAACAAAATTCTATCGTATCTGAAAGATACTTTGATGAGATTTCCAACAACTCATTTAAATCCTTGTTATACAAATCCAAAAGTTGTTGTTTATCTAAAATTGCTTGCATATTCTTTCCTTTTTAATTTATGTAGAGGTCTACCTAAAAACAAAAATCACGTTCTCCTAAATCTATTTTTTTAAGATTTTCTCGTGTGATATTTTTTATTTTTTCATCATTTATCAAATCTATTTCTTTCTCAATGAGTTTATCTCCTGTTTGTCGGGTTTGTTCGGAGGCATAATCATTGAGATATTCTTTTAGTGTCAAAATTGCATTCGGATGGCAGAAATTGTGGATTTGTTGTCCTTTGCATATCTCCATAAACCTGTCACCTGTTCTGCCCGAACGGTAACAAGCCGTACAAAAACTCGGCAAATATCCCAATTCCATAAGCCAATTGATAATTTCATCCAACGAACGCCTGTCTGTTACATCAAATTGTGCCGACTCCTCAACATCGTCCGATGGATCCGCATATCCGCCAACACTGGTTTTTGAACCTCCGCTTATTTGAGATACTCCAAGATGAAGAACTCTTTCTCTGACTTTTTGAGATTCGCGTGTTGAAATTATCATGCCTGTATACGGAACTGCTATTCTCAAACAAGCAACGATTTTAGCAAAAGTATCATCATCTATACCATTCTCAAATGTAGACGGGTCAATATCGTCTGCTTTTCTGATTCTCGGAACACTTATTGTATGAGGTCCGACACCGTATACAGCTTCAAGGTGTTCCGCATGCATTAAAAGTGCCGCAAACTCGTATTTGTAAGTCGAAAGACCAAACAAAACTCCCAATCCGACATCATCAATACCGCCTTCCATAGCTCTGTCCATAGCTTCGGTATGATATGCATAATTATGCTTCGGTCCTGTCGGATGAAGCCTTTCATAGCGTTCTTTGTCATATGTTTCCTGGAATAAAATGTATGTTCCTATTCCTGCTTCTTTTAATTTTCGGTAATTTTCAACGGTTGTTGCCGCAATATTAACATTTGCGCGTCTTATTGCTCCATTTTTATGTTTGATTCCGTATATTGTTTTTAATGATTCTAAAATGTACTCAATAGGATTGTTTACTGGATCTTCGCCTGTTTCTATTGCAAGACGTTTATGTCCCATATCCTGCAAAGCAATAACTTCACGTTTTATTTCTTCTTGTGTCATTTTTTTGCGTGGGATATGCGTATTCTTAGCATGGTAAGGACAATATACACATCCGTTCACACAGTAATTTGATAAATATAATGGCGCAAATAAAACTATACGGTTGCCATAATATTTTTGTTTAATATCGTTTGCAAGTTTATAAATTTCTTGATTTTTTTCTTCATCTTCACACGCAAGAAGTACGGAAGCTTCTCTATGCGTAAGCCCTTTCATTTTACGTGCTTTTTCAAGAATTAAATCTACAAGCTCAATATTATTCTTATTTGTATCAGAATATACCAAAGTTTCACGAACTTCGGCATCGTTAATAAATTCTTCTGCTTGATGGGATTTAGGATTATACAACATAATTACATGGTATTACTTTAAAAAGAAAAGTAAAGTTTCAAGTTATCAGAACCAACCATGAAATCCAGGCTTTACTCCAAGCGGTGTTGTAGTGTATGACGAAACATAAGTGTCATAACTCGTTGGGAAACCATATCCTAATAGTCCTCCTCCGAACAATCCCCCGCCCCATAGACCTCCTCCAAACAAACCGGTGCCAAATCCTAAGAATGAATTTGTAATTGAAGAAGTCAAAGGTGCCCAAGTCGTATCAACTCCGGCAGCATTTAATGCAACATTCATACGAGTTGCGTAAGAAGGGTGCGCCCAAGAAGAAAATCCGCTCGGACTTTCTAAATTTACATAGAGCGTATCAAACGGATCAAGCCCGCTACGATACATAGCACGAGAAGTTAATCCGCCAAATAAAATATTCGTGGTATTGTACAATCCCCAGCCGACGCCGTTCCAGATTGCATTAGACAATTCGCTCATATTTACCTCTATGTACTATGTATATATAAAGTATATATTAGTTTTAAAATTGCTCTTTTGGGTATATGAATGTAACAAATTCTTAACATTTGAAAAAGCGAAATATATCCCGAATATAGCTAGTGTTTGATTTTTATATGATTGACAATATGGTTTGAGAGTATAAAATATTGTATAAGAGTTAAACTTAGATAAAGTTAACGTAGTAATACATGAAGAAAAAAGGAGATTAATCTCATGGCACGTGAAAAGTATGAACGTACGAAACCACACGTTAACGTCGGTACAGTAGGCCACGTTGACCACGGTAAAACAACATTAACTGCTGCTATTACAGCAACATTAGCTGCTGCAGGTCAAGCAGAACTTAAAAAATTCGATGAAATCGATGCTGCTCCTGAAGAAAAAGCAAGAGGTATAACCATTTCTACAGCTCACGTAGAATATGAAACAGCTGCAAGACACTACGCACACGTAGACTGCCCGGGCCACGCTGACTATGTTAAAAACATGATTACTGGTGCTGCTCAAATGGACGGTGCAATTCTTGTAGTTGCTGCTACTGACGGTG
>CAMDZX010000003.1 GCA_945910925.1 uncultured bacterium
AGATGAGGAATGCCTAAACAGCCTTTACAAAAAAAGACTCATCATATCCGATTATTGGTCGGGAAGCAACAGTCGTAGGGGGGCGTACAAAAAAAGCTTATAAACGTGGCGGAGTAGAAGAAGCTCGTGAACGTATTATAGAAGAATCCAGCGGTTCTTTGGTTTGGCTTGGCGGTGTAAAGCTTTTCAATTGGCTCGGTGATAAAGCCATAGGAAAAGTTTTGAATGTTGCAAAGGGAAATGATGGCAAACGGCTTAATTCAGGATTGGATGTGGGTCAGGATGCTCTGAGAAAACCGCTTAATAATTTTGTTAATAACAGATTATATAATCCGAAGAATTTATCTGAAAAAACAATTTCTATGCTGAAATTCGGAAAAGTTGCAGCAAGTATTATTGCCGCAAACTATATAATAGGATTTGTTGTTCCGCCTTTGAACCACAAACTTACGGATTATTTTAAGAAAAAAGATGAAGCACATATACTTCCGCATGTATCTAGTATTGATGCAACCGAAGCTAAAACAAGATTTGAAAATTTCAAGGCAAAAGTTACAACCAACGAAACCAATAACCAAAGTGCAAATCCGGCATTTAAGGGTGGCTTAAACACTTTCACAAACTTTATAGAAAATACAAATACGGGTCAATTACTCTCAACAGACTTGGGTGTCCTTGGCGGACGTTCTTTACATGCCCGTAAGAAGGAGGAGAAAACCGAAATAATAGTACGTGACGGCGGTTCTATTTATTTCTATATGTTTGCACAAGATCATGTTCGTGCAGGGCTTAATAAACTTGAATCAGGACGTTGGACAAGGCTTGACCCTAATTCAACAAACATTCTCCATAATCATTTGGCAGGCATGTTTACAGAACCTGCTTCAACTATGTCGCTTGATGAATTTAAGCAAAGAGTTTATGGAAATACATCATCTACTGTTGATGTTGACAGATTTTTCGGTGAAAAGGGTGAAGTTATTACGCTTGAACAATTTAATAATATAGAAAAGAACCCTGAACTCCAAGCAAAAGCAGCTAAAATGTCTACAATACAACCAAAACAATTGGAAAACGGCGTATTATCCCGTGCGCAGGTTGTAGGTGTTTATCAAGGCGGAGAACTTAATTCTCCCGACCTTATAAAACCTGTACACGAGTTATTTACGGATGGTGCTTCGTCTGATCCGAATAAGTTTGTATCACATAAAAAACTTGAAAAACTAAATCAAAGAATGAAGGAATATGTTGATGATGTTTGCAAAGCTGCTGAGAAAAATGGCGGTGTAGTTGATATGAAATTACTCAAAAAGATGAAAAACAAAAACATGTTGTATAATGGTATAAACTTCGCCGCAGGCTTTACTGTTGCAGCATTATTCCTCTCAAAATTTATTCCTGATTTACAATACTGGATTACTAAAAAAACAACAGGTGTTGATGCATTCCCGGGAACACATGATTATTCCAAAGATAAAAAAGCCGTTAATGTTTCTGCGTAAAGAAATTCTTGGCAGTTTCAAGTTCGTTAATCTCCGGGTTTTTAAGTTTTTCTTTTAAAACGTATTCAAAGCATTCGGAATACTTTATTGACGGTTTTATTCCCATATTTTGCAAGTCTTTTCCGGTTATGGTCAGTTTTATCTTGCTCAATTTATTAAAATATGTAGTAACCTTATTCTCATTTTCCGTTATTGCATATAAAAGCAAACTCTCTTTTTCGGAATTGGTAAATTCTGTGTATATTTCATAATCATTCTCAAGCGGAAGTTGTTTTAGCCGTTTGTAGTCAGCAATGATTTTAGCCTCTTTTTTGGTTAATGGCAGTACGGAAATATCCATCCAACCAAGATATACAAGCCAAATATTTTCAACAGGATATTTGGTTACTAGTTTTTGTATATTATAATCAGGTCTTGTTATATCGGATGTTGTTAACAGTTTATAAATTTTTTCATCAAAAAAGCTTTCAAACGCTTCTTGTGAATTAAGGTTAAAAGTTTCAATTAATTCTTTTTTTATCCGTTTGTAGCTCATATCGTAGTTGATATTTTTAAGATATTCCGCCTGTAAATGTTTTGTATGCTCATCCTCTTTAAATCCGAATCTTACGGAAAACTTCAAGGCTCGGATTATCCTTGTCGGGTCGTCAATAAAACTCTTGTCATGAAGAACTCGTATCGTTCCCGATTTTATATCTTTTACACCTCCGAGATAATCAATTATTTCTCCGCTTTCCAAAGATTTAGCGAGCGTGTTTATTGTAAAATCTCTCCGTAATACATCTTTTTTTAGCGAACAGCCTATTTCTGTTACAACAGGAAGATGTCCCGGTTTTGGATATATTTCGTTACGTGTTGATGCAAGGTCTATTTCCTTGTCTTGTAATTTTATTTTTACCGTTCCAAAAGCATCATTAACTTGTAATACTTCGGCATCTTTTATTGTTTGAGCGAACTCTATTGCATTCCCAACAAAAGTAATATCCACATCAAAAGAGTCTTTGCCAAGAATCATATCTCTGACAATACCGCCAATGTAGTACAGATTTTTATGTTTAAGTTCTCTCATTTTGACGAAATTATCCGCCTATTATATCGGAAAGCTTTTTAAACATTTTATCCGTAATTTGTTGTATATATTCCTGAGTAACCATACCATTAATAATACAATCAGCGATTTGGTATGTTGGTCTGATATATTGTTGAGCGGTTCTGTTAACATCCTTGAATTGTAAGTCGGCAGCTTCGCCTGTTTTTCCTCTTGAAATTGCTCTTTTGTACCATCTCTCTTTTATAACATTCAGCGGAGTAAATACGTATACTTTTACATCCATGATATCTCTGACTTCTTCGTTAAGAACATATAATCCTTCGGTTAAAATGACTTTTGCAGGGGTCTTAATATCTCCGTTCGGATGGGATTCACAGGTTTTGAAGTCATATTTAGGAGATACAACGGATTTTCCCTGTTTCAATTCTATTAAATGGTTTCGCATTAGTCTTAAATCAATAGCATCAGGGGTATCGAAACTAAAGCCTGATTTAAACAGTTCTTCGTAGCTTCCTGCTTCTTGAAGTTCTCTTGAGGTATCTTTGTAATAATCATCACATCTGATAACTGTATAAATATCATCCCTGTTATCTTTCACAATAGCTTTTATTGTGTTGTCTACAAATACGGTTTTACCTGATGCACTTTCCCCCGTTATACCGATAAGAAACGTTCTCTTTTTCTCTTGAACAACCTTTCGGGCAATATTCATAATAAAATTGTCCTTAACCTTCAAGAACAGAGGTTGTCTTTCTTGTTTATCCTCCTCCAGAATCTCTTTAAAGCCCTCAACAATTCGAGATATCAGTTCCATATCTAAACGACTTGAGTAAAAATTGTAATTAGTTAATTCTAACGTTTCCATCATAATCTACACCATATTCCCGTATATATTAGTTATATTTTACAGTAAACTTAAAAAAAATACCCGATTTGTTATCTTTTGTTACGTTTTGTCAAAACACCCGATATTATTGGGGATTAAACAATTTTTAATTTGTTGGTTCACACTCATTATACAGTATTTTGACCTCTATTTCAATAAGTCATGGCAATAATATATTTTGCTACTTATGTTATAAAAAATTTACCTAATGTAACATTACGTTACAAAAAGGCAATTTTTTTGTAAAAAATAACTTTATATAAATGTAAGGTTTATTTTGAAAGGTTAGTTTATGCAAGGAATACCATCATATTATCGTGCTGATGATTTGTTATTAAACGCACTATATGACGAAGGCTCAAGGATATGCGGAAATCGCCCGTATACGAAAGCCCCTGATTTTCCTGCGGATTCTTTCGATAAATCCTCAAAAAAAGATTTGGTTAAAAAAGGCTTAACAATAGGCGGAATTTTGACGGCAGTAGGGGTTGCTGCTGCTTGTGCTTGGAAATTCCTCAGGAAAAAGCCATAAAGATTTGATATAATTTAAGTGTTAGTGTGTTTTATAGCTGCGGAAAACCGCAGCTTTTTAATTGTGGATATTGAAAGGGAAGAAGTTGTGATTTGTAGTTTATGTAAATTTGTGGTTAAATTAGTATGGTGAGGCTTTTATGAAAGAATTTAATTTAAAAAATGGTATAAAATCCGTATACAAACAAAACAAGAATACGCCCAGAATGGCGTTTACTTTTAATGTTGCAATTACAGAACCTGAAAAACTGGCAGGTACGTATTCTTTAATGAATCGTCTGCTTTTGCAGGGTACAAAGAAATATTCAAATACAGAGCTTGCAAAACTTTTGGATGAAAATGCAATTGAGTTATGTACGGATATGAAGCTTGATTATCTTCGTTTTCGCTTTGTTTGCCTGAATGATGATTTCGAGCTTGCGATGAATATTCTGGATGATATTATAAAAAATTCTACTTTTGATGAGTTTGATAAAGAGAAAGAAAAAATGCGCGGGGAAATTGTTGCAGAGTTGGATTCTGCAAGAACAAAGGTCTCGGATGCGTTTATCAAAACTATTTATGAAAACCATTATTATGGCAACACTTATACAAAGATGCTTGAGAATTTGGATAGTATTACAAAAGAAGATGTTATTAATTCTTATAAAAATATTTTAAAAACAGGTAAAAAGATAACGGCAACCGTTGGAAGTCTTGATTTTGATGCAGTTGAACCGTTACTCGATAATACTGTCGGAAGTCTTGATAATTCTTCTGTTGAGGAAAGTAAAGTTGTTAAGCCTCAGCTTACTGAGTTTAAAAGGTCGGATGTGATAAAAGAAGATGCTAATCAGGCGCAAATATATCAAGGTTGGTTAGTTCCTAATTTTAAATCTGATGATTATCCTGTCTTGGCAGTAATAAATACAATTCTTGGGGCAAGCGGACTTTCTTCAAGATTGTTCTTGGAGCTCCGTGATAAAAAAGGGCTTGCATATACGGTTCGTACTTCTTGTGAATCACACTTGGAATGTGCAGTCTTTAGTATTTATATTGCAACAGAACCGAAAAATATTGATGTATCTCTTGCAGGATTTAAAGAGGAGATTGATAAAATTAAAACAATATTGGTTTCTGATGAAGAATTAACAAATGCCAAAAACAATATTATCGGCAAACAACAGTTTATAACGGAAACTAATTCTCAGCAATCTACGGGACTTGCTTATTATGGAATTATGGATTTAGGGTTTGATTATCAGTCAAAAGTCATAGAAAAAATAAAATCCGTTACTCCTCAGCAGCTTATTGAATGTGCGAATAAGTATTTTACTGATAGAACGGTTATTACGGTGTTACATCCATGAAGAAATCCGAAAAGTTAGAAAAATTAAAACAGACTTGTCTTAATTGTCAAGCGTGCGTACTTGGTACAACACGTAATAATATAGTGTTTTCTGACGGCAATCCTGATACCGCAAAGGCAATTCTGATAGGCGAAGCGCCCGGAGCCAATGAAGATATGACAGGGACTCCTTTTGTAGGACGTGCAGGAAAGCTCTTGAATGAATTTCTTGAAAAAGCAGGTATAAGCCGTAAAGAGGATTTGTATATAATTAATACGGTAAAATGCCGACCGCCTGAAAATCGTGTTCCGACAAACGAAGAAAAGGCAGAATGTGTTAAATATCTGAATGAACAAATAAATATAGTTAACCCAAAGCTGCTTATTTTTTGTGGTTCTACGGCATTACAATCTTTTTATGATAAAAAAGTTCCTATATCAAAAATCAGAGGTACTTGGCTTGATGTTACCGTAGAAGGAAACACCTACAAAGCGATGCCGATATTTCACCCATCATATCTTTTGAGAAATCATTCTCTTGAACCAGGTAAACCAAGAGCGTTGATGATGGAAGATTTAGAGAAAATTTCAGAATTAATTCACAGATAGAAAGTTGTTGTCGTAAAGGGTTAAAGGTGACTGAGTGACTAAGGGAGGATTTTGGTGCAAAAAATTGCACCCGCACTACGCACTGTTTAAATTTTTAATGTAACTAAATATTAAGATGGATTTGACAAGGCTGAAATCCTGTTATAATGCCCTATATGATATGATATGATGTGATGGGACGGGGCAAATTTATATAATTTCTTGTTTTATTAATAATATAGCAAATTTATAGAATAGGAGATTTATACATGGGTAAGAATTTAATCAATATGGCAGAAACCGCCGCTAAAGGTTTAGAAAAATCTATGTTGGGTGGTGTAAAAAAAGAAAGTGCCGTAAAGGCTTTAAAAGAAGTTGCCGAAGAAGGCAGCCGTCAGGTGAGTGAGTTATCTCAGACTGTTTCTTCTCAATCTGCAAGAATTACAACCTTGAGTGATGAGGTAAGAACTGCTCAACAACAATTGAATAATGCAAATGCAAGTTTAAATTATGCCCAAACAGAATTAGCGACAAAAAATAAAGCTCTGACAGAAACAACGGAACAACTGACGAAAACTAAGTCGGATTTAGCTGAGGCTAAGAATATTAAAAAAGGTGAAACAGTATTAGAAGACGGTAGTGTTCAAGAAATTAAGGTAAATAAAAACGGAACACGAATGAAAAAGATTAAAGCTGCAAACGGGAATTTGAAATCCGTAGAGGTTGAGCAGCTTGATGGCTCAAAACGATATACGGAATACGATACTTTATCAGGAAAACCTGTTAGTACAAAAACGAATACCACAGGCGAAGAAGTAAATATTGAATATGATTTGTCAGGAAAAACAGCAAAGGTTTCATCAAAAGCCGAGCCAAAACCGGAATTGCTAAAACGTACTAAAGAAGGCTCAAAAATTGTTGAAGAATTTTCTGACGGGTCAAAAGTTATAAGGTCTCAGGTCGCTCCTGGTAAATCACAATTAGAAAAATTTGATAAATCAGGTAAGTTAGTTGAAAAATATCAAGAAAATGTTAAAGGAGATGCTACTGATAGTTTGCATGTACTATATAAAGATAATCAAGAGGTTATTACACGAACCTGGAAAGGTCCTACTTTTGAGAACACAAGAGTAAAAACAATATCAACAAATGAATTTGGTGAAAAATTTGTGTCTGAATCTAAGTTTACATGTAATGAAGGAGAAGTTGTTTACAGACCAACAAAAACGGATATGATGGGGAATATCACTAATGGTGAATCGGTTGCAACATATAATTTGCCTGAAAATGCCGATGGGTTCCGTGTAAAAACCGTAAAAACTGAGTATGATATAGTGAATAATTTTATTCCTTTCTCTCAAATAAAAAAAGATACTGTAATAGCAAAAAATGGTTCGAGACTGGAACGATTGTATGATAATAGTGGTAGGTTATCGCAATCTCTCGCATATGATGAGAAAGGTACAGGTAATTCTTATATAAAAGATAAGTTTAGATTCTCCGCAAGAGGTTATGGAAATGAACCTCTTGAGTATTTGCCAGATATGACTACACATGTACAAGGTTTGTTCTAATATAATAAGAACAATGCGAATAATTTGAATTATTTAACGGGTGAGATATTTTTGTTTCACCCGTTAGTATTTTGTAGTTGTAGATAATATCTTGAAAGTCAAGACATTATCTACGGCTCTGTTTTACTAAACAGACAATGAAATTATCATTTCTCAATCACTCAGTAACTCTGTCACTCTGTTACTCTTTTGCCCCCCATTTATCCCTTCATTTACCCTACCTTAACAAAAATTTACCTCAAGGGGGTTAACAAATATATAAACATGTTTTATAATATATATATAGCTATCACAGGATTATTGATATGGATATTTCAAGTATATTAAACGCAGAAATGGCAAGTCAGATACAAATGATGAAGTTGGATGTTCTTTCTTCCGCATTGGAGGAGATTGAATCTGCTGCCGTTAATGTTGCGGAGACAGGTGACCCTGCATATATTTTAGAACTAAGCCCTATGGCTCTTGCAATGTTTAACCAATCGTCTAAGTAAATTGCCTAATCGGACAATTTTCTTTCTTATGTTTTTTCTATAATATTTATTCAAATAAGAAAGGAGATTTGTATGTTTGAAGACGAACACAAAAAACATTGTTTTTACAGATACTTAGGCTTGTTTTTTGCAACTATGCTTGGAGCATTCCTTGCGGTGTATTTTGTTGCGGATATCACGCTTAATAATTTAATGAATCCTTACGTTGCTATGCACAGAATGGATAGAGAATTCAAAAAAATGGATAAGGAGTTTGTGAGAGAACTTCCGCCTCATCCGCATATGAAAAGACATAATACAATAGACTTTTTCAGGACACCTGATGAATACAAGTTTATTATTGACTTAAAACCGTTTAACGGAAACTCAAACAATATAAAGGTTGAAACTGCCGATCATACTATTACAATAAGCGGAGAAGCTACCGTTAATAAAAAACATTCGGAAACCTTCACAAGTTTTTCACAGACATATACTTTAGATAATGATGCTAACTTTGAAAAAATGACAAAGAAAACACATCACGACAAATATATTATAACAGTACCGTTGGAAGATAATGATTAATTATATAACCCGATATATTGTGGGGATGACTTTTTAGTCATCCTCTTTTGTTATATAGTGGATTTATGAATATTACAGGCGGAAAATTTAAAGGGCGTAAAATATGCACTCCTGATGAAAAAATTACTCGTCCGACGCTTTCTAAGGTTCGGATGGGAGTTTTTAACACTCTTTTTTCGATGCTTGGTGACTTTTCGGAATGTTCTTTTCTTGATGTCTTTGGCGGGTCGGGAATAATGGGAATGGAGGCTCTTTCAAGAGGTTTTGCATCCGTTACCGTTATTGAACAAAACAAAAAAGCTGCACAGGTTTTGAAAAAAAATTACGAACAACTCGGATTGAAGCCTAATTTAATTATCGGGAATGCCTTAAATGTTATGTCCAAATTATCCGACAAATATACGGTAGCTTACGTTGACCCTCCGTACGCATCAGGAATTTATCAAGAAACGGTTGAAAAGCTTCAAAACTTGGCAGGTTTTATAATTCTTGAACACCCTGCGGATATGCAAACCGTGTTTGAAGGAATTATAAAACGGAAAAAATACGGAGATAAAATGATTACGTATATTAAACAAGGTTAATATACGTATCAATTTCTTCTTTTGTGTTCATTTCCGTAACAGAAACAAGAATTCTGTTGTCATCAATTTTTAACCCGCCGATAATATTATTTTCTTTTAATTTATTTAGGAATTCATCGCTATTTGGAACTTCAATCGTAAATTCGCTAAAGAAATTTTTGTTCAGCGTTTTAAAACCTTTTTCCTCTAATTTTTTAGAAAGTTCGTGTGCAAGATTATTTGACAGAACGCCTGTTTCTCTAAACCCTTTTTCTCCAACGAGTGAGAGATAAAGAGTTGCACATAACGCAATCAGAGCCTGATTAGAACAAATATTGCTTGTTGCTTTTTCTCTGCGGATATGTTGTTCTCTTGTTTGGAGTGTCAGCGTAAACGCTTGGTTACCGGCAGCATCAAGAGTTCTTCCTGCAATTCTTCCCGGTAATTGTCTTACGTACTTATCTTTGCAGGCGATAAATCCGGCATGTGGCCCGCCAAATTCCATTGGGATTCCAAGCTCTTGAATATCCCCGACTACAATATCAGCCTCGACAGGAGGTTTCAATATAGATAGAGATGACAGACGGGTACAAACAATCAATAATGTTTCAACGCTTGGAAGTTTTGTAATCTCACCGTAAAAATCAGGATTCTGTATAAGAACCGCAGAGTAATCCTCTACTGATTTTGGAATTTCCTCAAACCAATCAACTTCAATATTTGCTGCCCACATGTATGTTTTTATTACTTCTTTGTATTCGGGATTAAAGTTTGATGATACAAGAACTTTATTTTTCTTTTTTATTCTAACCGACATAGAGAGAGCTTCTGCACACGCTGATGCAGCATCATACATAGAAGCGTTAGAAACGTCCATGCCTGTTAATCTGCATATCATTGATTGGAATTCATACATAACTTGCAGTGTACCTTGAGAAATCTCAGGTTGATAAGGTGTGTATGCAGTCAAAAACTCAAATCTTTGTGCAACCTGTGCGATTGCCGCAGGAATGAATTTCTTATATACACCACCACCTAAAAACGTAACGTAGTCTGTGTTATTTTTCTTAGACATCGACTTTATTTTACGTGTGGTTTCCAATTCCGAAAGCGGATTTCCAAGCTTAAATTCTTGTACCTTTATCGGGATTTGGTTAAACAAATCTTCTATCGTATTACAAGAAACGGTATCTAACATTTCTTGTCTTTGTTCATCATTGAGTGCTATAAAATTATTCATTATTCAACTTCTTCTCTATAATCTGAGTAGTCTAACAAATCTGCGAATTCAGAATCGTCTGCTTCCGAATCTATTTTAACAAGCCAGCCTCTGCCGTGCGGGTCTTCATTAAGCAATTCGGGTGTTGCCGCAATATCTTCGTTCACCGCAGTTATTGTTCCTGAAATAGGCATATAAATCTCGGATGCGGCTTTCACCGATTCAACAGTTGCAAATACTTCACCTTTTTTGAATTCTGAACCAACTTCAGGCAATTCTACAAAAACAACATCTCCCAGTTGTTCAACAGCATAATCCGTTAAACCAATTTGATACTTTCCTGCATCTCCTGTGACATATTCGTGAGTTTTAGTACATAACATATCTTCGCTCATTCTTATCTCCTTTGTATAAATTATTAACCTTTATTATTCTTTTTTACAAACGGGCGCTTAACAACTTTTGCATTGTACAGTTTACCTCTAATTTCTACCTGAATGCAAGTATCTGTTTTTATCTCAGGTATCGGTTTTACATAAGCCAGTGCTATATTTTCGTTTCTTATCGGAGAAATTCCGCCGCTTGTTATAACTCCAACTTTTTCGTTGTTGAAATAAACTTCGTATCCGTGACGTGCGATTGCTCTATCCGTCATTACAAGCCCGATTAATTTCTTGTTTCCGCCGTTTTCTAATTGTGCTTCAATAACTTTTTTCCCGTTATAATCATCCTGCTTATCTTTAGGAATTGACCATGAAAGTCCCGCTTCAACAGGAGTAGTTTCTTCGTCAAGGTCATTTCCGTATAAATGAAGTGCTGCTTCAAGTCTGAGAGTATCTCTTGCACCGAGTCCGATAGGTTTTATTCCGAATTCTTGACCGTATTCCAATATTTTGTCCCATAAATATTCTGAGAATTCATTTTTAACAAGGATTTCTACTCCATCTTCGCCGGTGTATCCTGTTCTTGATATCCAAAGATTGACATTACAAAGCTCACCTCGTTTTATCGAAAAGAACGGCGGTAATGTATCAATCCCCATTTTTGCCATCAAATCCTTTGCCTTAGGACCTTGAACCGCAAGAAGTGAATAATTGTGAGATTCATTTATGATACTTACATTAAACCCTCGTTGATTGCGAACCATCCAATTAAGGTCTTCATCTATGCGTGCCGCATTGACTATTACAAGGTATTTATTATCTTCTATTTTGTATATAATCAAATCATCAATAATTCCGCCTTGCTTGTTGGTAAGCTGACAGTATATAGCTTTTCTGTCAACGAGCTTTGTTATATCTTGCGGAACTATTTTGTTAAGGTAAGGGCAAGCATCTTCGCCATATACGATTAATTCGCCCATGTGGGAAACATCAAACAAACCTACATTCTCACGCACGGTATTATGTTCTTCTATGATTGATGAATACTGAACCGGCATGTGCCACCCTGCAAAATCTACCATTCTTGCATTTAGTGCAATATGCTTGTCGTGTAAAAAAGTTTGTTTGGTCATAATCTCTCCCTTCAGTCTTTCTTAATTGTCTACGTAATTTCGTTATATGTCAAGATGTAATTGATAAATTTTTGTTTTAAAAGTTACAGAATGACAGAGTAACTAAGTGCTTGAGAAGTTTTGTATTATTCAATAAGCTATTATTTTGTGAGACAGTCGTATTCTCACGAGCTTAATACTCCTCTCCTATAGTCCCGAATAATTTTATAAATAAATATCTGTAACGTAGAGTAATTTCGAATTTAGGATTTGATATATTATGTCAGGACAATAATTTATTAATTCGATTACAGTCACTTAGTGAAACAGTAACAAGACGGGTATTGTTTGAGGGCTCATAAGATATAATCTTACGCTATAATATACACAACGCCCGAGTTTACCCGTCAGGAGTTGAGCTTAGTGACTGTATTTAGTCGGCGGGTTTCTTTTTCTTGGCTTGCGTTCTTTTTCTTTGCATCTCAAGGGGTAAATAGGGGAGAAAAAGAATGTAAGTGCAGGGTTCGGGGCTGCAGGGGTAAATAAAGGGTTGAAGTTTATCAGCCACGATAATTGTCGAGTAATGTAAGCCCTGATAAGAAAAATATCTTTGTTATTTATTATTAATTTATTAAACATTTATCCGAAACAGTTGTGTAACAGCTCTTGCTATTAATTTACCCTTACAAAACTAAATTTTTTATTGAATTTCTCTTACTGTCGTTGTATAAAAAAATACGTATACAATATTTAATTTTAAGGGAATTAAGATGAATAAATATCTGGCAAAAGTATTAGAAGAAACAAGTAATAAAAACAGTAATGAACAGGAATACCTTCAAGCGGTTAAAGAAGTTTTGACCTCTCTTGAACCTGTTATTGATGCACATGATGATTATGAAAAAAATGCTTTTTTGGAAAGAATGGTTGAGCCTGAGAGAATCATTTCGTTTAGAGTACCTTGGGTTGATGACAACGGTCAAGTGCATGTAAACAGAGGGTTTAGAGTTCAGTTTAATTCCCTTATCGGACCCTATAAAGGCGGTTTAAGATTTCATCCGAGCGTAAACCAAAGTATTATGAAGTTTTTGGGATTTGAACAAATTTTCAAAAATGCTCTGACGGGACTTCCGATAGGCGGAGGCAAAGGCGGTAGTGACTTTGACCCTAAAGGTAAATCGGAAAATGAAATAATGAGATTTTGCCAAAGCTTTATGACCGAATTGTACCGACATATCGGTCAAGATGTTGATGTTCCTGCGGGAGATATCGGTGTCGGCGGACGTGAAATAGGATATTTGTTCGGACAATACAAAAGAATTAAGAATACCTTTGAAGGCGGAGTTTTGACGGGAAAAGATATTGTGTACGGAGGTTCGCTTGCTCGAAAAGAAGCAACCGGATATGGATTAATATTCTTTATGCGTGAAATGTTACAGGCTCATAAACAGTGTTTATGCGGCAAAACCGTAACAATATCCGGTTCGGGTAATGTTGCAATTTACGCTTGTGAAAAGGCTCAGGAATACGGTGCAAAAGTCGTAGCAATGAGTGATTCTAACGGATGTATTTACGACAAAAACGGAATAGACCTTGCTCTGATTAAACAAATCAAAGAAGAAGAAAGAGGCAGAATAAAAGAGTATTTAAGAGAACACAAAGATGCGGAATATCTTGAAAAAACAGGCGAAGATTCTCCTATTTGGACAATAAAAACCGATATTGCACTTCCTTGTGCAACCCAAAACGAAGTAACCTTGAATTCTGCAAAACAACTTGTAGAAAACGGAGTTACGGCAATTGGGGAAGGTGCTAATATGCCTTGTACAATTGAAGCAACTGAATATTTCCTCAAAAATAACGTTCTTGTAGCTCCTGCAAAAGCTGCAAATGCCGGCGGAGTTGCAACATCAGCGATTGAAATGTCACAAAACAGTATGAGATTTTCTTACACTTTTGAAGAAGTTGAGTCAAGATTAGAACAGATAATGATTAATATTTTTGAGTCATGCAGAAGCGCAGCCGATAAATACGGACTTAGCGGTAACTATGTTGCAGGTGCAAATATCGCAGCTTTCCAAAAACTTGCGAAAGCTATGCGTGCTCAAGGGATAGTATAGGGAGTTAATTATGTTAAAAGATTTACTGGATAAAAAACAATGCTTCAAATTAGTATGCGGAGCAGGAAACGAGGATGCAGAAGAAGTCGAAAGACTTGTAACAATATATTCAAAAGCAGGTTGTCCCTTCTTTGATGTCTGTGCAAAACCCGAAATTGTAGATGCTGCAAAACGTGGATTGGAAAGAGCAGGGATTAAAGAAGACAGATATCTTTGTGTGAGCGTAGGTATTGATGGAGACCCGCATATTACTAAAGCTGTTATAGACCAAGATAAGTGTGTAAAATGCGGTAAGTGTAAATCAATCTGTCCGCATGATGCTATTATCGAACTTGATAAATATAAGGTTAAGAAAGCAAGATGTTTAGGTTGTACTCAGTGTGCAAAACAATGTCCAAAACAAGCGATAGAAATGGTTACACAATTGCAGGATTATAAAGAAATACTTCCGACTCTTGTCGCAAAAGGTTTGGACTGTATAGAGTTTCACGCAATTACTGAGGATGAACTTGATGTAGATGACAAATGGCAGCAAATAATGGACCATTTTGACGGAATGCTTTGTATATCCATTGACCGCTCTGCACTTGGTGATATTAAGTTAAAAGAACGTGTTGAGAGAATGCTGTCAAAGCGTAAACCGTATACAACAATTATTCAGGCAGACGGAATAGCGATGAGCGGCAGTAACGATGAATTTGGTACAACATTGCAATCTGTTGCGACGGCACAGCTTTTCCAAAATGCCGACATGCCGGCATATATAATGATGTCAGGCGGTACAAACACAAAATCAACAGAATTGGCAAAGATGTGCGGTGTTCGTCCAAACTGTCTTGCAGTAGGTTCTTATGCAAGAAAAATTATCAAAGATTATCTTGTTATGGATGATTTGTTTGAAAATGAACAGGCAATGAATGAAGCGGTTAAAATTGCTAAAAATCTGATAGATACATCTTTGGAGAATATGTAATATGTTGAATCTTTCGACAGAAAATTGGGAGATAAAAAATATTGATACCGTCCTTTTTGATAAGGACGGTACGTTTATAGATTTGCATTATTTTTGGGGAAAAATGACAGAACTCAGAGCAGAGGAAGTAATAAAACGTTTTGATATGAAGCCTGAGCTTTTTTCTAATCTGTGCTTATGTCTGGGGTATGACAATGAGTCTTGCAAGATGTTGAAAGACGGAATTACGGCTCTTTATTCTCGCCCGAAAATTATTGAAATTTTTAAAGGTGATTTGAAGGAATTGGGAGTAGATACAACTGATAAAGTCCTTGAAACAATTTTCGATGAAGTAAGTGATAAGTTTTATAAAGACATGCAAAAATACACAAAACCGATAGATAGTGCGATTAGTTTTATTAGAGAACTAAACAAAAACCGAATAAAATGCGGAATTGTGACCTCTGATTCGGTTGAATCTACAAAACTGACCCTCAAACATTTTGGCTGGGAAAATTTATTCGGGGCAGTAATAGGTAGAGAAAGCACTAAAGAAAATAAAGAGAGTGGAGTCGGTACAAGGATGGCACTTGATATTCTGAACTCAAAACCTCAAAATACGGTTATGATAGGTGATGCCCCGATGGATTATATAGCGGCAAAAAATGCGGGGATAGAAAACACTATTCTGGTTGCAACAGGACAGATAGAAAAAGACGATTTGTTCAAGACCTCACCTTATGTTGTTGAGGAACTTAGCGAAATCGATTTCAATTAACATCAATCAGGATAGCAGTGCCATAGTAGGTCAGAAGTAGGTCAGGCATTGCCTGACAGAATACTATTTGTTCCAAATTCCTTAATTTTCATTACAGTTGTTACAAAAAACAGAAAACAAATTCTTATAGACAATATTGAATATTTAAAAATGGCTTTTAAATTAACAAAACAAAAATATTCATTTGATATTATTGCAATAATTGTTAATAAAGATCATTTCCATGCAATTATAAAACCGCAAGATATAAATTCATATCCTAAAATTATCGGTAATATAAAAAGCACATTTACTAAAATATCAGGTATTAAGTATACCAAGAATAATAACAGAGAATCCGATATCTGGCAAAGAAGATATTGGGAACATACAATAACAACAGAAGAAGATTTATATAAACATATAGATTATATTCATTATAATTCTGTCAAACATTATGGAATTGCACCAAAAGATTGGAAGTTTTCACCTTTTAATAAATTTGTTAAAAGTGGGGCTTACGAACAAGATTGGTGTAATTTTGATGACAAATACAATATTAAAATTTTGAGTTTAGAATGATTTTGTCAGGCGATGCCTGACCTACTTGCTAAATATTTTCAAAAGAAAATCGCAGAAGGCAAAAGTAAGAAACTTGCCCGCAAACACCTTGCCAGGCAAGTTTCTAACCAAATTTGGAAGATTCTTTTTACAGCTTGATTTGTAACAATTTTTTAATAATCAAGAGAAATATCTACCAGCTTACACAAAGATTATCACATATAGCTATATTTTTATCAAGAATAAATAAAGGGTGTTATAAGTCTTGAATTTAAATTTTTTATATTTGTCTATTTGAAATAAAAATTATCATGTACAATACTATCGTTAATTCTTACAGATAATTAGCAAGAATACTTCTCACGTAGTTTTGGGTTTCTTTATAAGGCGGAACTCCGTCATATTTTTTTACTGCGTTAGGACCTGCATTATAAGCCGCAAGAGCCAGAATAACATTTCCGTTAAATCTGTTAAGCATAGATTTTACGTACTTAACCCCGCCTTCGATGTTTTGTCTGACATCCATCGGGTCAGTAACTCCAAGACCCTTTGCGGTTGCAGGCATTAATTGCATAAGACCCAACGCTCCTGCTTTTGATTTTGCGTTAGGATTGAATCCTGATTCTTGTTTGACAAGAGCTTCTATAAGTTTTGGGTCTACATCGTATTTGTTTGAAACTTCATTAATTATTCCTATAATTTCCGTTTTCGTTGGCCTTTTATTAATTTGCACTCCCGCAGGAATTGCAGAGGTATACAAAGATGCGTTTACTTTTTCTGCCGCTTTGTTTTTAATAAGCATTCCGAATTGTGACTGTGCGGTAGTTTTCAGAACATTATCAAACGACTGTACCGAATCTTTTGCAGGCAAAGGAACATTCCCTGCCATATTATTGTTTCTTACGATTGCTTGTTGTCCGTTCAGGCTATTCACATAATTGTTCATTTGTGTGTATCTTTGCATAGCCCTTGCCTGACCGCCTGAATTTAATAAACTTTGTAACATTTCTGAAAACATATACCTCGCCTCACCTCTGATTCAGATAACGACTTGTTGTTTTGATATCTTTAATACACACTTGAAAATATCCACTATATGTATTAATGAATTATTTTTTGAAGTCAAACTTTGGTATATATTTGTATTTTTCTTTCAAATACGGAGTAATGAATAATTCATCACGATTAATAGAGATATTCTGCCCGTTGTCAATGTCTCCGGAACACATGGTTGAGGTATCGATTGAGCAGGCAGAATATACGGGAGATAAAGTCCCTAAGATTATGACGAATAAGAAAACTTTCATACTTCCCTTAAACATACCTTAATGATACACGAAGTTTTTTGTTTAATAAGAGTAAGTTGAACTAGCCTGTAAGTATAATATTTAGTTCATAAGAGTTTTAGCAAATTCAAGCGAGGTATCCGTAATTTCTCCGCCGGCAAGCTCGGCAATTGCTTTCAATTTGTCTGAATCGTTGAGCACATATATTCCGACTTCCGTACTTTCGTTTTGTACCTTTTTTACATAAATATGTTTATCAGCTTTTGATGCAATTATTGCCTGATGGGTAATCATAATAATTTGTCTGTAATTTGCAAGTTCAGAAATTTCTTCCGCAACACGCTGTGATGTTTTTCCTGAAATCCCCGTATCAATTTCATCAAATATAACCGTATCTATATCATCGTGTTGTGCAAAAATAGTTTTCAATGCAAGCATGACACGAGAAATTTCACCGCCCGATGCTACTTTTGCAAGCGGTCTAAGAGGTTCAGAAACGTTTGTACTGATAAGAAATTCTACATTATCAGAGCCGTATTTGTTTAATGCCGTATCTTGTACATCTATCTTAAATCGGACTTTAGGAAGCTCAAGTTTTTCAAGTTTTTCAACTATTAAATCGGACAACACTTCCGAATACATTTTTCGTTTTTCTGAGATTTCTGCTGCGAGTTTTGTGAGTTTTGTATTAAGGTTACTTACCTTCAACTCCAATTCCTCGATATTATTCTCATAGTTGGCTATTGCAGAATATTCTTTTTGAAATTCCTCTAATGAATTAAGAACATTCTCCAGAGGTCTTTCAGCCGAACCGCTTCCGTATTTCCGTTTTAGCTTATCCAGATTGAACAATCTTTCTTGAATTTCATTAAGGCGCTCTGTATCGTTATCAAGCGACTGCGAATAATCTCTAAGAGAAGATGATAACTCCTTTAAGCATTCAATCGCATTTATCAATTCACTTTCTGACGCTTCAAGGCTTTCATCCATTCCCGCAGCTTTTGAAAGATTCATTTTTAATTGAGATAAACCGTTCAAGATAGAATCATCATCATTATTAATAGCCCAAGCTACCGAGCCTGTAAGTTCTTTGAGTTTCTCTGCATTATCAAGGACGGAAAGTTCGTTTTCAAGCTTTTCATCCTCATCCGTTTCCTTAATATTTGCGGCTTCAATCTCATCTATTTGAAATTTAAGAAACTCTATTTGGCTTTCTGTCAAATTATTAGAGTTCTTAATTTGTTCAAGCTCTTGTTTTGCAGAAATATATTCATCATAAAGAGTTGAATACTCCGAGAATAACTCTGCACAGGTCGATTTTGCATACGAATCAAGCAAATGAATATGATATTTTGGCTGCATAAAAGAATATGTTTGGTGCTGAGAGTGAATATCAAGGAATTTTTCACGTAATACCTTGATAAACTCCTGATTAACCAGAGTTCCGTTTACACGTGAACGTGAGCCCGATTGTGTAATTTCGCGTGATATTATAAGCTCGTTGCCAAAGTTCTCAATGCCGTTTTCTTGCAATATATCGTTAATCGGACTATTAAGAAACAAAGACAACTCAATATATGCTCTGTCTGCCCCTTTTCGTATACATTCTTTTGAAGTTTTGCCCCCAAAGACTGTATCTATTGCACCAATCAAGATACTTTTACCTGAACCTGTTTCACCTGTAATGATATTTAATTTACGACTGAATTCAAGTTCAAGATTCTCAATAAGTATATAGTTTTGAACCAAAATCTTTTTTAGCATACCCGGATTATATACGAACAAAAAGAATTAATCAATTGAAAAATTAAAATACGCACATTAAATATTTTATTCTGTTGTATACCCTAAATTCTTTAGGATTTTATCATTCTTTCGCCAGTCTTTTTCCACTTTGACCTGCAAAGACAGAAAAACTTTTTTTTCTGTTATGTTTTCCAAATCCAATCTGGCTTCCGTGCCTATTTTCTTCAACAGAGAACCGCCTTTACCTATCAAAATCCCTTTTTGACTCTTGGTTTCACAGAAAATATTGGCGTATATCCTGTCAATTTCAGGGGTTTCTTCATATCTGTCCACTTTTATCGCAACAGAATGAGGTATTTCCTCCTTAGTGTTCAGAAGTATTTTTTCACGAACAATTTCCTCTACGATAGACCGCATACTTTCTTCCGTAACAATATCTTCGGGATAAAGCAAATCCCCTTCAGGCAGATAATCCATTATCAAATCAAGAAGTTTGTTTTTGTTCTTTCCTGTTTTTGCAGAGATTTTTATTGTAGGAATTTCTTTATCGAAAAGTGCCTGATAGGATTTATAGTTTTCTGTGATTTTATCTTCCTTTGATATTTTATCCAGCTTATTCATTATAAGAAGAACAGGTGCATTGGTCTTAGAGATAACATTTTCTACAATCCATTTGTCACCTTTTCCCGCAGATTCCGAACCGTCAACAAGAAACAAAACCAAGTCAGAATCCGGAACCGAAACTTTCGCTTCTTCAAGTAAAAACTCTCCAAACTTGTTAATAGGTTTATGAATTCCCGGAGTGTCGACAAAAACTATTTGCCCTTTATCGTTTGTTAGAATACCTTTGATTCTTTTTCTTGTTGTTTGTGCCTTATCCGTTGCGATAACAATTTTTTGCCCCAAGACCTGATTGAGCATTGTTGATTTACCGACATTCGGACGCCCTATTATTGATACAAAACCGCTTTTTGTCATTTTTTATCCTTTTATTTTTAGTACCTGAATATCTCCCGGAATTAAATCCAGCGTAATTTTACCCTTTTGTAAAACAGGTGCAATATCTCTGTTTAATCTCATATCCATATATTTTGTTTTAGAATTAACTCCGCTTATTTTTACACTTGCTTTTACGGGTGTTTTAAAATCCAGATTACCTATAACAACTATTGTATAATCTCCGTTTGTTCGTGCGTATGCAAAAACAGATTTATGTGATGTTTTAAGCGGTTCAAACTTCATTACAGACAATTCATCCATATAGTATTCTTTGAATCTGTTTGCCATAACAAATTCATTGTATATTGATTTATCCGTACCACCCGGACGTCTTGAAAAATTGAATAAATCGAATTTCCCTTTGTGGTTGAAATAGTATTCATCATCCGTATAAGTATGCTCTGCTTTTTTGTTTGCCCAACAGTAATCATAATCATCACCTGTCTGGAACCCGTCAACAAAATACGAGTTCAACGGAAGCGTTGCATTCAGCCATATTATCATTTTTGAAAAATCCGCACCTTTGATTAATATAGGACTTGTTTCATCGTGAGTGGTGAAACTTCCGATAACAGATTTGTTCTGAGTATTATGTATTTTTTGATTAAAGTTGACAGAATTAAAAAGTTCTTTTGAAGTCGTCCAATTTTTTAGGTTGAAGAAATCTCCGTAATATCCATCAAAACCTGCATTGAGAAGTTTGTCATAAGTTGTGAACGGCGCATATTTGGAAGGTGCATCAACCCATGCGTTAGAAGCTTCTGCAAGAAACATAAATTCGGCATCTTTTTCTCTTGTATATTTTATCAAATTTTGCCAAAACGCATAAGGACGCATTGTTGCAACATCTGCTCTGATACCGTCCGCACCTAGTGCCATAATCATATTTACAAATTCAATATGTTGATTGTATACATCTTCATCTGATGTATTAAATATTCTTATATCAGTCCAATCCAGAGGGATTATAGGCTGTCCCGAATCATCTTTTACAAAGTATTCGGGATGAGTCATAAAAAGGTCATAAGCCCCGCAGCTCGGTAAATCAATTATTACCCGAATGTTTCTTTTATGACATTCATCAATAAACTTTTTTGCCTGTTCGTTCAAAGAAAGCGTAGAATCAGGAGCTTTAAGTTGTGGGTTTATCTTTGTAAAGTCTGATAAAGCATACACTGAACCTGCAGTGCCGAGAGCTTTTAGTTTACCTATCGGAGTTATCGGCAGTATGTGGAGTGTATTTATTCCCATGTCTTTTACTTCATCAAGTCTTTCTATTGCGTTCAGGAAATTTCCGCTTTCTTCATCCGGATCAATTAATTCGTTTCTGTTCGTATCTTTTGCATTAAAGGTTCTTATATTTATGGCATAAATTATTGATTTGTTTTGCAAAAATAATGAACGCAAATCATTATGCCATTTCCCGTTTATCATTTGTGCGTTCGCAGAACCTGTTGTTATGAATAATGCGATTAGTAATCCTAAAAATATTTTTTTCATAAAAATCTCCACGTTTGTTAATTAAAGAATACCATAAATATACCTTAGGTTGGATGAGTGATTAAGTTACTAAGTGGCGAAGTTACTGAGTAACTAAGTAACTAAGTGATTTACTTTAAATAATTTATCATGGACGACAGTGGAAACAAGTTCAGCATGACAATTTTAACTTTGTTACTCCGACACTCAGTTATTTTATTACAAATAAAATAGGGGCAGACTATAAAATCTGTCCCTATTTAAATATTAGTAATATATGATAAATTACTTGCTGATTTGGCTCATAACTTCGTCTGCGAAGTTTTCGTTACGTTTTTCAAGACCTTCACCAAGAACAAATCTTTCAAATCTAACGATATTTAATTTACCTGAAATAAGTTGTTCGATAGTTAAATCAGGGTTCTTAACGAAAGCTTGTTCCAATAAACATCTTTGTGCCATTAATTTATTAACACGTCCTTCAACAATCTTTTCTCTGATTGCTTCAGGCTTTTTAGCTAAATCTTCTTTACCCATTTCGATTTCTTTTTCGTGAGCAATTACATCAGCCGGAATTTCGTTTCTTGAAACGAATTCAGGAGCAGAAGATGCAATGTGTAAGCAGATATCTTTTGTTAATTCTGCATCTTTTGCGCTTGTTTCAAGCAATACACCGATTTTACCGTTGTGGATATAAGATGCAACATTACCTTCGTAACGAGCAAATCTTCTGATAGTAATTTTTTCGCCGATAGAAGCGATTTTTTCTTTTAATACTTCAGAAACAACTTTTCCGCATTTAGGACATGTTGCTGCTTCTAAAGCTGCAACGTCAGCAGGGTTAGTTTTAGCAACCATTTCTGCTAAACCTTTTGCTAATTCAATAAATTCTTCATTCTTAGCAACAAAGTCTGTTTCACAGTTAAGTTCAATAACTGCACCGCAAGATTCGTCAACGTATGATTCTACTCTACCTTCAGCAGCAATTCTGCCCATTTTCTTTTCAGCAGAAGCGATACCTTTTTGGCGAAGTACTTCCATTGCTTTATCCATATCTCCGTCTGTTTCAACAAGTGCTTTTTTAGCATCCATCATGCCTGCACCTGTTTTATCGCGAAGTTCTTTTACCATTGTAGCTGTAACGTTCATTTATATTCTCCTTATATATCATTGTTTAAAAAAGAACGAGGCGAACCCCGCTCTTTTTGATATTAAACTAAACAGTTGCAGTTTCTTCTGCAGTTACGCCTGCATCTTCTGCTTTAATTGATTCGATTTTTCCTGTATTAGCTTTTGCTTCTTTTAGTTGTTTTCCTTCAAGAACTGCGTCTGCAAGTTTTGATGCAACTAATTTTACTGAACGAATTGCATCATCATTACCCGGAATGATGTAGTTGATTCCTTCAGGATCTGCATTTGTATCAGCCAAACAAATAACAGGAATGTTTAATTTCTTAGCTTCTGCAATTGCGATTGCTTCTTTCTTTTGGTCAACAACAAAAATTAAATCAGGAAGACCTCTCATTTCTTTAATACCGCCCAAAGTTCTGCTAAGTTTTGCAACTTGTCTTGCAATTTGTGCTTGTTCTTTTTTAGGTAATTTTTCAACGTGACCGCTTGAAACGAAATCTTCTAATTCTCTCAATTTGTTTACTCTTGTTCTGATTGTTTCAAAGTTAGTAAGCATACCGCCTAACCATCTTCTGTTGATGTAGTATGCGCCGGCTCTTTTTGCTTCTTCCGTAACAACTTCTGAAGCTTGTTTTTTTGTACCTACGAACAAGATATTTTTGTTTCTTGCTGCATAATCTCTAACAACTTCATAAGCTTTATCCAATAAATCAGTTGTTTTTCTTAAATCTAAAACGTAAATACCGTTTCTTGCCCCGTAAATGTATTGTTTCATTTTTGGGTTCCAGTGTTGTGTTTGGTGTCCGAAGTGAACGCCTGCTTCTAATAATTCAATCATTGATGCTACTGCCATAGCATTTCTCCTTATAAATAATGTATTTTACTACGGGCTATACCGCTCCATCTCTTTGTTAGAGACTAGGATAAACCTATCGACCGGTGCAACCAATGATATCATAGTATAAACATGCTCTACGGACAATAGCTTGCTTAAGGAAAGTTAATAAGCGGACAAATCTTACATATCCATCATAAATCTTGGTGCGCTTGTTCCAAATACTTCTTCGTCTTCGTTTTGAAGAAGTGATGTTGTGTTAAATCTTTGAACATAAAGGCTCTTTAATTCATTTGCAACTTCGCCACTGAAAACTTTTTCGTATTTTTCGAAGAAGTTAGAAATTTCTTTCACAGGCGCAAGGAATAATTCCTTAACAGTTTTCTTTATTAAAGCTTCCGTATTTTCGCCGATAAATGTTTGCGCATCAGGAACTCTTACATTCAACCCGAAAGGACGAGGGGTTCTTAACCAGTTGTGTTGATATTCTATTTGAGCAGATTGTGCATCAACAGCAGGTCTGGAATACTGTGAGTTACTGTATCCTGCACTGCTTGAATCTCCTGTATTAAAATTAAACATATCTGCCATAATTCGTATACCCCTAATTACAAATATATCTACGGCATACTTGTATTAAATCTTTAATAAAAATATTAAAAAAAACCGTTTTTGTTACATTTATTTACAAAAAAAATAAATTTTTAAGAAACAGTAATCTTTAATAATTGAGAGCATATAAGTTCCTATAAAGCAGCTTTATTGCACAATCGGGTATTTACAATAATATTTTTGTGTTATTATAATTCTATTCGGTATACCTAAACATATTAAGGATATTACAATATGAACTATTCTAAACAAGAATTATTAGATTTATATAACAAACCGTTATCAGAATTACTGGATATGTCACATAAAATTACTGAGGAAAATTTTGATAACACGGTTGAGGCTTGCAGTATTATTAGCGCAAAAACAGGTGCTTGCAGTGAGAATTGCAAATACTGTGCGCAAAGCAAACATAATAACGCAAATATAGAGTGTCATCCGCTTATGGATGTTCAAACTGTAAAAAAAGCAGCGTTGAGTGCTAAAGAAAATGGTGCAAATCATTTCTGTATCGTTACATCAGGTACAAAACCGACAGGAAAAGATTTTACAAACATTCTGAAAATGGTTAAAGAAGTGGCTTCAATAGATGGATTTCATTGTTGTGCATCTTTAGGACTTCTTACCGAAGAAGAAATTAAAGAATTAAAAGATGCAGGCTTGGAAAGATATAATCATAATATCAACACTTCCGAAAATTATCATAAAAATATATGCACAACACACGAATTCAAAGACAGAGTGCGTACGGTTGAAATGATTCAAAAATACGGTATTGAAGCTTGCTGCGGAGTTATTATCGGTATGGGTGAATCCCGAGAAGACAGAATAGATATGGCGCTTTCTCTGAAAAAACTTAATCCGAAAACTGTTCCGATTAATTTTCTAAATCCGATACAAGGTACGCCTTTGGAAAATTATGAGGACAAAATTGATGAGGAAGAAATCTTAAAAACTATTTGTATTTTTAGAATTGTATTACCAAAAACTCTGCTCAGATATGCAGGCGGAAGAACAACAAGATTGAGTAAATACAATCAAAAACTCGGATTAATTGCAGGAATAAATTCTATGCTCGTAGGGAATTACTTAACAACTACAGGCTCAAAATCCGAAGAAGACGAAAAAATGTTGGAACAACTTGATTTGGTGATGAGTTAGTCATGATAAACACATTATTACAAGTAAAAAATTGCTGTTGCTGTAAGTTTCGATGTAGGAACTTACTCTAGTTGATATGCGAAAAAATACTGACTAACACAAGTTCCCGATATTGCGATTCTCGGGGACTTATTTTTTAGGGGGAAAAATGATTATAGACAACAGCATAAATACAAAATATAAAACACCTTTCAGAGGACCTCTTGATGGGGCAATAACAACTGCATTAAGAACACTTGATACTAACCCTATGGCAAATGCGGTCGGAATAGATTTATTTGCGATGGTTGCACCAAGAACATATATTGATACAAAAGAACGAAATAAATATGCCGGTGCAGAAACATTTTTTAGAGAGTTTACTGGAACATTGATTGTATGTCTTAGTGCAAGTTATTTTGCAAAAGGTATTGCAAAACTTTTGAATAAAATTTATAAACCTCAAATAAAAATTAATCCGAAATCTTGGTTTTCCAACGACAGTATTTCTTATCTTCAGTCCTCTTGGGATAAGACAAAACACTCGGATAAATATGTAGAGAAAGTTTTGAATAATATATCGGGAATAGATGGAAATAAGAAAAATGAATTTAAAAACATTGATTGGCAAAATGTGGATTGGATTGATGAGAATAAATGGGAAAAAATCCAATGGGACAATAACAAATACAAAAACATACATACAAAATTAAAAGATAAAAACTCAATAGTATCACTGATAAAAGAACTTATTGAAGATAAAACAATTACCGATAAAGACCGCAAAAAACTCTTACAGATAACGGAAGTAAGATTGACCAATGCTCTAAAATCAGGTAAGGTTCAAGCAAAAAATCTTTCGTCATCAATGCATAATATGTTGCGTGACATGGTCGATTTAGGGAAAGATGTATTTACGAATCCGAAAGTAAATCCACAGGAAGCTATTAATAAGATATTAAAAGTTAATAAAGTAAAAAGTTCGGGGGCTCTTGTTCTGGCTTCTTTTCTTGGATTAACAAATCAATACGTAAACAGAAAAATAACAGAGAAACGTACGGGCAAAAAAGGGTTTGTAGGAGATACCGACTATACCAAAAATCAAAACAAAGAAATAAAAAAAGATAAAACTTTGTTTGCAAAAAAAGTTTTGGCAAGTATTGGAATGGCGGCTATGACAATAGCCGTTATGAAGGTAAAATCTCCAAAAGATTTTATTAAAAAACTTGAGTTTACAGGTCCTGTCACAAGCGGTAACGCAATAAAAACAGTTTATGCTTCAACACTTATCGGAAGGTTTATGGCAGCAGATAATAAAGATGAACTCAGAGAAACCGTAACAAGAGATTATTTAGGATTCCTCAACTGGCTTGTTATTGGGGGATTTGCATCAAAACTTACGGCAAATCTGCTTGATAGAAACAGAAAAAATCTATTTAATATATCAAAACAAGGGAAGGGTATAAAACATTGGTTTAATGACTTGTCCTTAAAATCGCATAACGAAATCGCAGCAAAAGGCTCTGTTTTTGCAAAGAAAAATATGTGGAAACTTAATCTCTCTCATGCTGCAGGAGTTGCATATTCTACAATAGCTCTCGGTGTACTTTTGCCTAAGCTTAATATTCTTATCACAAACCACAAACAAAAAAATAAAGCATAAAAATATTCTTTATACGCAGATTTATGTTATAGTAGTGACAGGAGTATACGATGAAAAACGAACTGACAGAAAGTCTTGAGAAATATTTACTTGCAATATACTACATTGTAAAAGAAAACAAAGCTGCAAGGGTAAAGGATGTTTCAAAATATCTTAATATCGGCGGACCTGCAACATCTGATGCCGTCAAAACATTAGCAGAAAGAAAATTCATCAATTATGTTCCTTATGGAATTATTACGATTACCAAAAAGGGTGAAAAGCGTGCAGAAGAAAAAATTAACAGGCACAGAACAATCTCCAATTTCCTTGAAAAAGTATTGCAGGTTGAGCCTGAAAAACTTGAAGAAGGTGCAAAATCCATAGAATACTCCATGCCGGAGGAGGTTTTGAATAAATTTGTAAGCTTTCTTAATTTTATGGAAAACTGTTCATGCAAAGAACCTAAATGGGTCAAAAGCTACAAGTACTATTCCGAAAACGGAGATATGCAAGAAAAATGCAAACTCTGTATGAAACAAAAAGAGAGTTTTGATAATTCCTCCTGTTGTAGCGGTTGTTGCAAATAATTACAGGTAATTAATCATTCTGTTTGTACAAGCCTCTTTTGACATTTTCCATTCTCTTAATGAAAATCTGCATACCTTGAGTCCGCAGCGTTCAATAATTGCCTGCTTTTTCATATTAGAAACATTGGATTTAACGTTATCTTCAAGTCCGTCACACTCTATAACAAACTTGTTGTTAACAACCAAATCTGCATTAACCCCACCGATTTCTACACCTGCTTGAACTTTGTATCCGCCATCTCGAAGATATTGAGCAACTTCTTTTTCAAACGAGTTTTTGTATGTGTTTTCATCAAACTCAGAATCCTGTCTAAGCTCAAAATTACGTTCATATTCTTTGATATAAGAAATGTAATCTCTAAACATGCCCTCCGGCAGTTCCGTCGTATCACGTGATACAAAATTTATCATCTGTTTTCTTGCACGTGTAATTGCAACATTGAACAAGTTAGGCTTTTGAAGGAAGGTAAGACTTTGCGGAAAACTATTGTTT
This sequence comes from uncultured bacterium, assembly GCA_945910925.1. GTDB lineage: Bacteria > Cyanobacteriota > Vampirovibrionia > Gastranaerophilales > Gastranaerophilaceae > UMGS1585. The sequence continues at coordinate 28,141 of CAMDZX010000003.1, forward strand.
GCAATAGCCCACGATGCAAGAATAATATCTTTTTCATCTCCCTGAAACGTATGCGCCGTACCAATCTCTATCTGATGTTTTCTTATCATGAAATCAGAAAGAACCTTAGCAACGGAGATTTTTAATTGTTCAACCTGAGCTCTGAAAGGTGACACGATACCAATTGTTATAGGATGCTCAGGGTCTTCTCGTTCTGAATCCACAATAAGCTCGTGCATACATTTTACAACCGCTTCAATTTCAGGTAAGTTTCTTGTTGCATCAAAATCAACCTTACCCTCAGGAACCTCTATAAGTTTTAGAGCTTTCACTTCCGGTGAATCCTGTTTCATTATCCTTATTCTGTCACCGTAGAATTCTTTATTGGAAAAATCAATAATCGGTGGCAGACTTCTGAAATGCTCGTCCAAAAGCACAGGAGATGTCGAGTAATAGTTTGCGATATCGAACATTGAATTAGTTCTGAATCTCCACATTAACTGATACCTGTCTGCAATTTCATATTTGCTCATAAACGATTGTTCTTTTGCTTTTTCCAAGAAAGAAAGGTGAGGAAGTTGTTTGTCATCACCGACAATTACCGCCTTTTTAGCCCTGTACAAAATTGGGAAACAACTTGCAATATCGCATTGAGAAGCTTCATCAATGATTGCTACATCAAACAATCCCGGTTTTAGCGGGAGTGAACCTGAAACTGCGTAGGTTGTAACGCACCAGCAAGGAAAAGCTTCCAATAAAGGTTTAAAGTCCTCAGCTTCCAAAAGTCTGTTTTGAAGGCTCTTTTTACGTTCAATAAGAGATTTTGAGTGAATAAATAATCTCTGACGTTTTACTTGGTCTTTCATCAAACTTCTTAATGCCCCGCGACGTTTATTGCCGAGTATATCGGTTACAAGTTTACGTTGTTTTTTCTTTAATGTACGCATCTGCTCAATGATGACATGCAGATTCCCCGTATCTTGAATATCTTTTTCGACATTCTTTGCATCGCAGATTAGTTCTGCAAGTTCAAGTTCTTGGTTTAAGCGTTCAAGATTTTCTTTTGAAACAAAGAAATCCTCAACTTTTATTATTTTCTTTATCTTATTTACTGCGGTATAGTTATTCAATGCCGCCAAAAATCCGCTTTTTTCGATATTTTTTAATAAAGACTCCGAAACATCTTTTAATTCCTTTACGTCATCTTTTGTAAGCGGTGTTTTTATAAACTTTGAGTCACCTATTTCTTTGTTTTTGTTACTGATTTGAACCCCTAAGTCTGACCATTCTTTCTCTTTCTTAATAAGTGTTTCGGCTTTTGTTTCAGCTTCCGATATAGAATTTAAAAGTTTTTTCATATCAGAAACATCAACAAAAATAGTATCTTCGGCACCTTCATTCAAATCTACTTTATTGGAAAGCAAATCTTGAAGTTGGAAACTTAATTGTTTTTGATAATTTATTCTTCCTGCCCTTAGTGCCAGATATGGTGCACCGAGTTCATTAAGCCTGTCTGCAACCACATCAACCGCCTTATCCATACGGGATGCAACCAGAACTGTCTTTCCGTTTGCAATAAGGTGTGCAACCAGATTTACGATTGTTTGAGATTTTCCTGTTCCCGGAGGACCGCAAACCGAAACAAGCTGATTATTTTCAAGATTTTCAATTACACTCAATTGTGAATCGCTCAATGCAAGCGGTGTTACAGGATAAAACTCCGATTTATTCTTTTTAGGTATTTCGTTTGATTTTGCTTGGATATATTCCTCGTTTATTAAATTCAGAACAGTTTCTCTGT
>CAMDZX010000004.1 GCA_945910925.1 uncultured bacterium
CACAAATAAACCGAAACCAATCATAGAAATTGCAAATGTCCAACAAATCCACGTTGCGCCAAACCAATCCGCATCATTTCCTTTATCCAAAAATACTTGAAAAGCTACAAGCCAAACACTCAGGAAGAAAAATCCGATATAGTCCATTGTGACATTTTTCTGTTTTCTGGCGTACGGCGGTTCTTCAAGCAGTTTAGGTGCTATTGCCAGAACAAATAACCCGAACGGAATATTAATATAATATATGAACGGCCAAGACCAGTTTTCTGTTATCCAACCGCCGATGGCAGGCCCGATAATAGGCGCAACGATTACACCTAAACCGAATAGTGCCATTGCTTGAGAACGTTGTTTTGCAGGGAAACTCTCAAGCATTATTGCTTGAGTCAGAGGCAATATCCCCCCACCGCCAAGCCCTTGAAGGAATCTTGATAAAATCATCATCCCGATAGAGTTTGATATCCCGCATAGAAATGATGATACGGTAAAAATAAATAAACTGAGCATAAAATATCTGTTTCTGCCGATTAACTTACAGAAAAAGTCGCCTGTCGGAATAATTATACCGCTGGCAATCAGGTAACTTGTGATAATCCATGTGGATTCCGTGTGACTGCATGAGAAACTTCCTGCCATATATGGCAGCGCAACATTTGAAATCGTTTCATCAAGAGCATACATAAATACCGCAATCATTAGCGGTGTTGCTATTAACCAAGGGTTTTTACTCGGCTTCCATTCTTCTGTTGTAATATTTTCGCTCATTTACTTTTCCTTTAATTAAAAGATATTTTTTCCATTTCTATAATAGTTTCTCTGAATTTTTTAAGTTCGTTTTTAAGATTAATTATATCTTTTTTCGGGTAAACTTTGTTCATTTTGTCTGATATTTTTTCAATTTTAATCCTTAATTCGTTATAAGTTTTTATTCCAAGCTCAGTCATAACAGGTATTTTGACCATCCTCGAATTTTTTGTATCATATAATCTTGTGATAAGTCCTTTTTTCTCAAGTGACTCCAAAAACTTTCCTGTATGTGCTTTTCCTTTCAGCATCATATTGGCAAGCTCAATTTGTGATAAGTTTTTTCCCAAATCAATTGTATCCATAATTGAAAATTCTTCCGGTGTAATCCCTTTGGCATTTGCTTCAAACCAACGTTTAAAGGTTTCGTGACAAACCCTTGATACAAGCTCGATTTCATACGCTAAACTATCAACAAAATGTTCCTTGATTGCCATTTTTTATCCTCTTAAGTAAAAAATTCTATCGGTATATTTTTCTACTAAAATACAAGAAAAGTTATTTATTGTCAAATCTATGTGAGGGTAAATGTAAGGGGGTAAATGGGGATGGTTGAGTGATTAAGTGGCTAAGTGATTAAACTTCTACGTTGATGTCTTGCAAATATACCTGAAATTTTGTTCGAGTTTTGCGAAAACTTAAATTTCTTGGTGAGGGTTGATTTCTAAGGGAATTATCAAAAATTAAAATGATGCGAAACATTGCACCATGCCGGACTGTCATCCTGAAAAACAAAAAATCTAAGCTGATATCTTGTTTTTTTTTGTGTTTTATGTAAGAATATAGTCAATAATCATCGAGATAGCATGTTTGGAAGCTTTATTATCTGTCTTGTTGATTTTGTGTGATTTTTTATAACCCGAAAAGGATGAGTAACTCTATTCAATGAGTAAAGTTTTTCAATTTAACTATAAAACGATTAAAGATATGGCGTCTGCCGGTAGTTGGCGTCGTGGATATGAATATTATCAAAAAGACATGATAATGGACTCCGAGCCGATAAAAAACTTCTACAAGGCTAAGGTTAAGGGGAATTATCAGGATGCTTATGCAACGGATTTGATTTTCAAAAAGAATGCCGTTGAAGCACGTTGTAATTGTCCTTTAAAAGAAGAATGGTGTAAGCACGTTGTGGCAGTTGCACTGAAAGCGGTTAATGACCATGCTTACGAAGATTGGTTAGAAACAAAATATGGAATAACATACGAGCTGCCTGATGAGAATACGGAATTAACGGATATTCCACAGGGGAGTTATATTTTCCATTTTAATCCGAAACGTAAACAAAACTTTTTCTCAATTCTTATTCGTGACAGAAAAACAGGTAAAGTTATTCGTTCTATTGAGAATGTTTTAAGAGCGTTAATCGAAATTCAAAAAGAAAATCCTAAGTTTTCACTCAACGAATCTCAAAAGGTTGAAGTTGCAATTTTCCAAATGATATTTAAAATTGCCCGTCAGGATAAAAAAGCAGGTTGGTATGATATTCCTATTACAAAATTTCAACCTATGTTCCCGCTTTTAGCACAAGCAGATGAGGTTCTGGATGAGAAAACAAAACAACGTATAAAATTTACGGATGAGGAATGGAAACTTTCAATGGAGGTTTCATCTTCACCTAACGGAAGTATTATGCTTGCGCTCTATTGGAATCGACCGAATGATGACAATGTTTATCCGTTTGAAGAAGTTAAGTATTTTTCAAGACAACTCAAATGGGGCAGATACAAAAATATCATCTTTCCGATAAATGTTGCAATGAATGAATTGCCTCAAAATATTATTAAGCAAACATTTACCGATTTGAAAGATTCGGAAGGCGGGAAATTTATTTATGAAGAACTACCTAAAATCCGACAAGTGATTGATGTAGAGGTTTCGGAACAAATTAGCAAATTAATGCTTGAAGAACGTCCGCCACTCAATATTGTTAGTCTTGGTATTGATTACGACCAATCCTTGAAAGCATCATTAGAGTTTGATTATGACGGAGTTAGAGTGCCGTATTCCAAGAACAAAGACAAGAGTCCTTATGTAACAATTACAACCAAAAAGGACGGTGAGGACTATGTATACTGGATAAAACGTAACTATGCTCATGAACAAGCCGCATATCAAATGCTTCTGGCATGTAAGTTTGTTCCTATGCAAACAAATAATTTAGCGTTGGAAAAAGAAACGGCAATCGATTTTTATAATTACTACATTAAGCAGGCAGGTGAAGGTTGGAAGTTTGAAGAAAAAGATGATATGAATTTCTTTAAACTTCTGGAGGACCCCTTCAGAATGTGTGCAAAGATTGATTTCTGCGAAGATGCGCCTGATGAGTTTGAAATCCAGCTTTATGGTCAGGTTGGTGAAGAAATTATTAACTTTGATGATATTTATGATACCATTCAAGGTGGCGAAAAGTATGCAAGAGTTCGCAGTCTTGGGTTCGTAGAGTACCCTGCGCAGAATATTTATCAGATGATGCGCTCTTTTAACTCTTTTGACGCATATAGAAACAACGAGAATAAGTTCAGAGTCAAAACATACCGTGCAGGTTTGATACAAGAACTTAAAAACCTTGATTTTGAACTTGTATTGAGTGACAAATTCAGCAAGTTCTGGGAACAAATTTCATCCTTCTCAACGACTGAACATATAGAGTTGCCAAAGGTTATAAATGCAGAGTTCCGTGAGTATCAGGTGAAAGGCTTCAGTTGGCTCTGGTTTATGTACAAATATGGGTTAAACGGAATTCTTGCGGATGATATGGGGCTTGGTAAAACTTTGCAGGCTCTGGCACTTTTGCAAAAGGCAAAAGAGGTTGACGGCCCTGAACCTACGCTTGTTATTGCCCCTACAACGGTCGTATTCAACTGGGAAGCAGAAATTCAGAAATTTACACCTGAACTAAGTTGTTTGAAACTCTCAGGCGTTGACAGAGGAAAGCTCTTTGACGAAATACCGAATTATGATATCATAATCACAAGCTATGCTTTGATTAGACGTGATGTTGAAAAATTCAGAAAATACAATTTCAGATACATAATTCTTGATGAATCGCAAAATATTAAGAACGCAATTTCGCAAACCGCTCAAGCCGTAAAAACTTTAAATTCCAAACACAGGCTTGCGCTATCGGGTACTCCGATTGAAAATAAACTTGAAGAATTATGGTCAGTATTTGATTTCTTGATGAACGGATTTTTGTTCTCGATGGCAGAGTTTAATTCAAGATATGTCACTCCAATTATGGAAAGGCAGGATAAAACCGTTGAAAAACGTCTTAAACTTCAAATTTCACCGTTTATTTTAAGACGTATGAAGCGTGACGTTGCAAAAGACTTACCTGATAAGGTAGAAAATATGGCATACTGTGAATTAACGCCTGAACAAAGAGATTTCTATTTAGAAGTCCTTGACAGTACGAAGGAAGAACTGTTCAAGAGTATTGAAATGAATGGTCTTGAAAAGAGCAGGATGTCTATCTTCTCTGCGTTATTGAGATTACGTCAGATTTGTTGTCATCCGAAACTTTACGACAAAGAACACGTCAAAGGTGTTATGCAGTCTGGTAAATTTGAGTATCTTAAAGGCATGCTTGAACAAATTGTTGATGAAGGACATAGAGTTCTGTTATTCAGTCAGTTTGTAGATATGCTTGATATTATTAAAGGTTGGATGGATAGAGTCGGTATTGAATACGAATATCTGACAGGTAAAACAAAAGACAGACAAAAAGCAGTCGAAAACTTTAATAATAATCCGAGAGTTAAGGTATTCTTAATAAGTTTAAAAGCCGGCGGTACAGGTTTGAATCTGACGGGTGCCGATTATGTTATTCATTATGACCCTTGGTGGAATCCTGCGGTTGAAGACCAGGCAACAGATAGAGCATATCGTATAGGACAAACTAAGAAGGTATTTGTTTATAGAATTATTACAAAGAATACTGTTGAAGAAAAAATCCAAAAACTTAAAACCAGAAAACGTGACCTTGTTGACAGTGTAATTTCGGTTGATAGAAATATAACCAAGTCACTTACTATGGAAGATATTAAAGATATCTTCTCGGTGGATTAACCTATGTATTAAAAAGTGACAGAGTGACTGAGTAACTAAGTGATTAAAAATTTATGTGGTTAAGTCACTCAATAACTTAGTCACCCTCATTTAACCATGTGGTTGTTCGTTACCCTTGCTGTAATTTGTTACACAATGATTTTGCAGAAAGAGGTTCTTGTGTAAACTGTTCTATCATATCGTTTTCTTCCATACTTTTCCCATACTTAAACAAATTTTCGTTTAAATATTCTGCGGTTTTGTCGTTTTCGGTTATTGCTCCGAGTTGTTGGGTCAAGAAATTATACATCTGAGCTTTTATAACGTTCGCACGGAAATAGTTTTGATAGTATGCAGGATGGGAAAGATAATGTGGGATAGTTGCCCATTCATTATCCAATTCCTCAGATTGGTTTCTGCCAAGATAAATACATTTCAAATCATGCCAGAGTTTTGCAGGATTTTGGTCGGGATGTATATACATTTCTTTTTCAAACGATATTATCAACATACTTCTGTTGATAAATTTTGATTCTGTTTTCTTGTGTTCTTCAAGATATTTATCCAATACCGCTTTTGGGACAATATCCTTCAATACATTTTCTGTTTGAATTAAGTCACCCATCAACATCGCAACGGCTTCTGTCATAGCCGGTGTTGTTCCTCTGTCTAAATACGGTAATTCAGTATTTATTCCCAGATTATAAATACAATGTCCAAGTTCATGGAAGATTGTTTCAAGGCTTATTATATTATTCGTAAGATTTGCCAAAATTCTTGAATCTTTTCCTGGTTCTATTTCAAAGCAGAAACCGTGTGTGTTTTTATTTTTTCTTGGAAAAAGATCAAGAGTAATATTCATATTGTCAATATCAAATCCCATGTTTCTGTATGTTTGTTTAGCAATATCAACAACTTGTTCTTTTGTTTTCAACGATTTATTTATTTCTTTTGCAGGATTGCTTTTTAGAATCAATCCGTAATGATAAGATTTTAAATCTTTAACGTTTATCCCAAATTCTTTAGCAAGTTCTTCTTTGGTTTCAGCTTGCAATTTTTTATTAAATTGTTTTACATTTTCATAAACTTCATGGAGAAGATTGGAAAGGTATTCTGACTCTACGTCATATTCTTCTTTTAACTGATAGTCGTAAAAATTTTCATACCCTTGTGTTTTAGCAAATTCATTACGCATTTTGATTAGTTCTACGAGTTCTTGCGCAATACTGTCCCCGCCCTTAACTTTCGCATCATAAGCCTTTTTTCTGAAGCCGGGGTCTTTTTCGGACTCAAGAATTTTTGTAATTTCTGCTTTTGTAATCTCTTTTCCGTCTATTTGAGGTACGTATTTGTTATATTTTGCGGCGATACTGTTTTCTTTTTCTCGTAATTCCTTCTTCAAAGCTCCGACATTCAATTCTTCATCAAAACATTTTACCAAGTCTTTAAGTTGTTTATCTAAATGCTTGTCATTTAAACCTTGTTTTTTGATTTCTAAAAATTCGTTGTATAAGTTTGCATCCTTGAATAATTCTTGAACATTATCCTCAGCTTGTAAAAAACTCTCACGATTTTCGTCCGTACTGTTTATATAGAATTCCCACGCGGTTAATTCAACTTCTAAATTTTTTGGTGCGAGCTTTTGGGAAAATTCATCACGTAGGTTTGTATATTTTTCTTTGTTGTTCATGGTTTCTGCCTCCACAATGATTTTACCATAATTATTTTTGAGATATAATACAGACATGCGATTATACATGTATGGAATTGGGGACTTTATTTTATGAAACTGAAAAATACAACAGCAGAAAACTCTTTCAGATACACTTGGTTATTACAAAGAGCTTTTCCATTTGTAAAACCGTTTTTGTTTAGAATATTTTTAGGTGTTCTTGTTGCGATACCTGTCGGGTTGCTTGACGGTGTAACTGCCTTTGCACTTAAACCTTATATGGATTATGTTATCGGTCATAAAGATTTGATAATGAATATTATGGGGCATACGGTTACTGTTCCATACGGTACACTTGCAGCAATAATCCCTTTTGGAGTTGTATTGTTTGCGATGTTTCAGGGAATTATGCGTTATTTGAATGACTATCTTACGGATTGGACAAGCCAAAAGATAACCAATTCCATAAAAGAAAAACTTTTTGCATCTCTTGTTACGATGGACTCAAAATTCTTTGATGAAAATTCATCGGGGATTATTATTACAAGATATTTGTCTGATCCTGATGCCGCTGCAAGAAACTTTATACAACAAATTAAATCAATTGTCACAAGTGTATTTGGTGCAGGGAGTTTGATTGCCGTTATGTTATTAAGTTCCTGGAAACTTGCTGTTGTCGGGGTTGTTGTTCTGGGATGTGCATTCTTACCTATGGCATTGATTCGTAAAAAAATTAAAGAAACCTCAAATAAAGGTATGGTTGTCGGCGGAAATATTACAACAAACTTCAATGAAACATATTCAGGAAACAAGGTTATGACCGCATATTCACTGCAAGAGCATCAGAAAACCGAGTTTAACAAACAGATACATGAGTCTTTTGATATAAATATTTCATTGACAAAGCGTTCAGCTTGGATGTCACCTATTATGTACTTTATTGCATCAATAGGAATTGCTTGTGTGCTTCATTACGGTACGCATTTAATTATTACGGGAGAAATGACGGCAGGAAGTTTCGCATCGTTTGTAACTTCATTATTATTGTTGTACAAGCCGATGAAAACTCTGGGCGGGACATTAACCAGCCTTCAATCTATATTTGTATCATTCGGTCGTGTATTTGAATTATTTGATATCAGACCTGAAATCACCAATAAACCTGACGCAAAAGAAATTGATAATTTAAATAATTCTATTGATTTTGAAAATGTATGTTTTGAATACGAAAAAGACAGACCTGTATTAAATAATATAAATCTGCATGTTAATAAGGGTGAAACTATTGCTCTGGTTGGAAATTCAGGCGGCGGAAAATCTACGCTTGTCAATCTCTTACCAAGATTTTATGATGTGTTATCGGGTTCTATTAAGTTTGACGGTGTAGATATCAGAGATATTTCTCTGGAAAGTCTGCGTCATAATATTTCTATCGTATTTCAGGACAATTTCTTGTTCACTGGTACTATACGTGAAAATATTTTGTTGGGGAATCCGAGTGCAACAGAGGAAGATATTAATAATGCGGTAAAATCGGCTCATTTAGAGGATGTAATAGACTCCTTGCCTGATGGATTGGATACACTCTTGGGCGAAAGAGGAACTTCCTTATCCGGTGGTCAAAGACAACGTGTTGCTATTGCACGTGCAATGGTCAGACAAAGTCCGATTGTTATTTTGGATGAAGCAACGAGCGCTCTGGATAACAAATCTGAAGCTGTTGTTCAAAAAGCACTTGATGAGCTTATAAAGAATAAAACAGTATTTGTAATTGCTCACAGATTATCAACTATTCAGAATGCGGATAAAATTGCGGTAATTAATGAAGGTCATTTGGTAGAATTGGGAACACACGAGGAACTTCTAAATATTGAAGGCGGACAGTATAGAATATTGTATGATATGCAGTTCCGCAAACAAGAAACCGCAACCGTTGCAGGATAGTTATTTAATATTATTTGTGTTAACAAAGAGGGTGACTCAAAAGTCATCCTCTTTGTTATTGAATTAATCTTTACGTAATATACAGGATTTAAAATCTCTTAGAATGTACTATATTGAAAGAAAAATGGAAACAAATAATATCAGACAAGCTGCTAATTCAAATATTAGAGGGTATAGTCAGAGTACACCTCAATCTCAGCCTGCAAATAAATCCGACTTCCAAGGTATGAATTTACAATCAAAGCCTGATATCCAACCTGTAAACAGGTTAAACGCTTTGGATTCTACACTTTTAGAAAACAATGCGTATAAAGATATTGACGATGATGCTTTCAAAACTGAGTATAAAATAGAAAAACTGGAGTCGGAACTAAAACTGATTGATAAACAATTAAAAACTGCCAAAAGTCTGAATGACCAATCTAAGTTTGATATGTTGACTTTAAAAAAACATTCTATTGAAAACGAATTGAATAATCTGTATGCGGTATATCAAGGCGGGGATGTTTCAAGAAAAATCTCAAATAGTATAACTACTATGATTTCTCCTAAAAAGAATATTTTTGAAGATGCGATAGACAAAACTGCGGAATTTATTTCCGACAAACTTTTATCAAAAATTTCTCGCAGATTTCATTCGGGACAGGGATTAAAAATCGCAGTAAACAAGCTTGAAAACATAAACAAAAATGTAACAGAACTTGTTTCATTACAAGCACCGTACGGTGAAGCCGAGGAAAAATATGACCAACTTACAAAATATTTAACAAAAGCAAATACAATCCAGTATCAGGTATCGAAAGAGTTATCAAAAGATAATTCAAAAATAAAAGGGAATCCGTTTGCGGTTCAGACTTCAAAAGAAAAAGCCGAGCTTGCGAGTAAAAAATTAATTCAATCAAATGCCAAAAAGGATACGGCGCAGAAAAATGCTCTGAATTTGAATAATAACTTAAAGTAATCAAGCTATTATCGAGAATTAGCCGTTTGCATATTCTTATACAATTCTTTTCTTCGCTTTTGGTAATTAGGGTTCGCAAGATATTCTTCGTACTTGCATTGAGCATTTATCCAACCGTTTGGAGTTATTTCAATAATTCTGTTTGCAACCGTATTAATAAACTGATAATCCTGCGATGTGAATAATACTGTACCGGTGTAGTCAATCAAAGCGTTATTCAGAGCCGTAATTGATTCCAAATCAAGGTGGTTTGTCGGTTCATCAAATATCAGTACATTATTTTCTTCTACCATCATTTTTGCAAAAAGACATCTTACTTTTTCGCCACCTGACAGAACTTTTGAGAGTTTTTCACTTTCTTCTCCCGTAAACAACATTCTGCCTAAATATCCTCTAAGGTAGCTTATATGTTGTTCTTTAGAAAACTGTGCAAGCCATTGAATAAGGTTCAGCTCGTTGTCAAAGTATTTTGTATTATCCTTTGGAAAGTATGAATGTGTTGCTGTCACACCCCAATTAACCGTTCCCGAATCAGGTTCAAGCTCGCCCTCTAAGATTTTGAAAAGTGATGTTATTGTCAAAGGCTCTTGAGAAATAAATGCAATTTTTTCACCTTGTACAACATCCAGACTGAAATTTTTAATCAATAAATTCCCGTCAACGGATTTATTTAATCTGTCTATCGTTACAACATCTTTTCCCGGAATTTTTACGTAATTGAATCTTATTCTCGGATACTGTCTTGAAGATGGGATAATTTCTTCAAGCGACAGTTTATCAAGCATATTTTTTCTTGATGTTGCCTGTTTTGCTTTGGAAGCATTTGCACTAAACCTTGCTATGAATGCTTTTAATTCGGCAATTTTTTCTTCGGTTTTCTTGTTTTGTTCCTCTTTTTGTTTTTGTATCAACATATTAGCTTGTGACCAGAAGGAATAGTTTCCTGTGTAGAGTTGGATATTTTTGTAATCAATATCAGCAATATGTGTACAAACATTATCCAAAAACTTTCTGTCGTGGGATACAACAATAACCGTATTTTGGAAATTGATAAGAAATTCTTCAAGCCATGAGATTGTTTCCAAACTCAAATGGTTTGTTGGTTCATCCAGAAGTAATATATCAGGGTTGCCGAATAGTGCTTGCGCCAGAAGAACTTTTACTTTATCGCTGCCTGACAATTCGCTCATCAAAGAATAATGCAGCGAATCATCAATTTCAAGCTCGGACAAAAGTGAAGCCGCCATTGATTCTGCCTGCCAGCCGTCAAGTTCTGCAAATCGTGTTTCTAAATCCGCAACTCTCAGCCCATCTTCGTCATTGAAATCAGGCTTTGCGTATAAAGCATCTTTTTCCTTCATTACTTGATAAAGTTCTTTGTGACCCATAATAACTGTTTCAATTACAGGAAATTCCTCAAATTCAAAATGGTTTTGTTTAAGAACTGCTATTCTTTGTCCTTTTTGGATATGGATTTCACCTTCTGTCGGTTCAATATCTCCCGAAAGAACTCTTAAAAACGTACTTTTGCCGGCTCCGTTTGCACCAATCAATCCGTAACAGTTGCCGGAGGTGAATTTTATATTAACATTTTTAAATAATACTTGAGAGCCAAAACTAACCGTCAGGTTCTGTGTTGTTATCATATTTTATCCTATCATTGCTAAAAGATTATCAAGTGCCAGTATACATTTTGAATAAAATTTGTCTACGGCATCAGTTTGTTCCATACTTCTTGAAAGCTCAATAAGTTCAAGCTGCATATATTCGTACAAAAGGGTTGTATTTGTTATGATTTTCTTTGTAACCATTCCTATTGGAGAGCGTCCGCTAATATTTTGGTGAATGTTTATCATTGCAGCCTTTTCGATTTCAAGATATTTTGTAAAATCTTTTGTGCAAAGCGGTAGTTTAGAAATCTCTCCGTCAACATCAGGTTTTTCACCATATATATTTATATTATCAAACGAAGTATAATTCATACCTTCAATCAAAGCTCCAAACTCTGTTATATTATAGAGATTTCTTAAACCTCTTGTTTTGATAATTGTTTCAACGGATTTTATAAATATGGAATAATCTTCTCTTGTTTTAACCATATTCCCCGTAATAGACGGAACTTCTACAATATGTTTCTTAGAAGTATTTATAATCGCTTCGCCGTTTTCTATGTTTGTTGTTTCTCCGTCAGAGTATACCTGATTGTCTTTGAATGCTAAATCAAATCCACAGAAATAGATTTTTTCAAAATCCATAAAGTTTGCACATATCAATGCCATTAATGTTGTAGTTTGTTCTGACGGGAACAACTGTATATCCAAATCTTTTGCGTATTTTTTTAAGAACATTTCGTTATCTGAAAAATACATTATAAGATTTTTGGATTTTAGGTTTTCAATAAAGTTTTCGGATTTCCAGTCTGCAATAATATTGAGTTTAGACGTATATTCCTCTGATAAATTGTACTGTTTTTCTACAAATTTAGCATCCGCAAATACTGCAAAATCAGGGACAATACCGTTATCTTCAAGCGTTTTTAAGGTTTTGTTTACAGCAAAAATAACAAATTTATCACGCATGGATTTTATATTTTCGATGTTATCCGAAAGCGACGGCCCAGCTCCTAGTATTAAAGCTGTTTTACCTGCAAATTTCCACTTAAAATCCTGTAAAGAATAATATTTCTTTCCTTGCTGCATAAAGTTAATAACATTCTTAACCCATTGTTTAGAAAGTATTTTGATTGTATTAACATCAACAATTTTAGATTTAAGGTTTGAATATAATTCATTTGAAAATTCTTCGGTTTCATCTTTGTAAAAAAGAGCCAATATCGGTGAAACAACAAACTCAATATTGTCGTCTAAATAATCTTTCAGAATAAATTCTATACATTCCTCTTTGTTGTCGGATATAAATATTCTTTTATCTGACAAATATGTAGAGAGGTCAATTGTTTCAAACACAAATCTTAAAAATTTAGTATCTGGTTCATAAATCACTATTTTTGATTTTACGGCAGAGGATAATTCATCAAGAATATATCCTGTTCCAAAACCTACACATACAATTATATCGTTTGTTGCCATAGATTTCATTTTATCGGTGATAAGCCCCTGAGTATATTTAATCGGTTCTATTGTATCGTCTGTCGGTAAATCACCTTTAACAAAAACTATATCGCCCTGTGCTGTTGTAACATACCCTATTTCTCCCGTACATTTTGCAAGCGGAAGATTTAAAAGTTCATTACGCAATCTCGAATTATTTAACTTGGATAAATTATTCTGAAACATATAATTATTATACATAAAAATTTTATAATTATTAACTTTGTTATAAAATGAACAATAAAAGGAGAGAAAAATGTTTGAGATAAAAAAACAAATGTATTTTTCTGCGGCGCATCATCTGTTGAATTATGATGGCGAATGCGAAAATCAACATGGACACAATTGGCTTGTTGAAGTTTATGTAAAAGGTACAGAGCTTGATAAAAGTAACATACTTGTTGATTATAAAATCTTAAAAAAAGAGATGAAAAAAGTTTTGGATTTATTGGACCACAAAGATATTAACGAACTTGAATATTTTAAAGGTATAAGTCCGAGCAGTGAAATGCTTGCAAAATTTATATATGATAGGATGAAAGAAACATTTCCTAATATAAGTAAGGTTTCAGTATGGGAAACTTCAACATCTTGTGCAACATATTATGAGGATTAATTAATGGATTTATTACAGATTATATTTATGGGAATCGTTCAGGGTTTGAGTGAATTTTTACCGATATCAAGCTCTGCACATCTCGTTTTTACGTCAAATTTTTATAAAGTATTCAATAATATGCCGATACATCAGCAGTCAAACTTGGAAGTATTTGTAGATATAATGCTTCATTTGGGAACATTGATTGCTGTTTTGATTTATTTCAGAAAAGAAGTTTTGGAAATTCTTTCTGCACTCATTGACGGAATAAAACAACGTGATTATTCTTCATATAACTGTAAATTAGCGTTGTATATAATATTTGGTACCGTGATTACGGTCTTGATTGCGTTCCCGCTTAACGAGGTAGCTGAAAATCTGGTTTATTCTCCTGTTATTGTAGGATTGTTACTTATTTTGACGGGGATTATGCTTTTTGCAAGCGAACGTTACTCAAACTTTCTAACTGATAAAAAATCTGAAATTGATTTTAAAACTTCCGTATATATGGCAATAGCACAAGGCTTGGCGGCGCTACCGGGATTTTCACGTTCTGGGTGGACGATTGCATCAGGTTTGTTTAGAGGGGCGGATAGAGTGACTGCAGCGAGATATTCGTTCCTTTTAAGTATTCCGATAATTCTTGGGGCATCTATGGTTTATCCTTTTATCAAGATTGATATGCATGAGCTTGTTTCGTATAACTGGACGGATATTATAATCGGGACAATGGTTTCGGGGGTAGTAGGATATCTCTGTATTAAGTATTTCTTAAAATTTGTCGGTAAATACTCTTTAAAAGTTTTTGCTTATTATTGTTTAATTGCAGGGGTATTAACAAGTGTATTTTTCTATTTTTGTAAATAATAAAGCAATTTTTTGTTAAAAATTTACTTTATTATATTAATGGAAATTAATTCAAATACAAAAACTTCTGCAGATTATACCAAGAAACAAACTAAAGAAGATAATATAAAACAAGTGACGGATAATCCTGTTGCGGAAACAACTCCAAGAATTTATCCTGCGTCGGATGTTTTACGTGCGTATTCAGGGGTGAATAACGGGCAAGAATATGTTTCAAGGGATGTGTTGTTCAAATTTTTAGAAGATAGCGGATTAGCTAATACTAAACGTTATGAGGCAATAGCTGCTTCGATTGCAGATAATGACGGAAATATTGATAAACGTGCTCTTGATGTTTTAAAGGATTTAAAAGACAGACAAATCCCGATTATAAAAAGTGTTCATTTTTTTGATGCAGCCAAAGAAAACGGAAAAATTAATTATAAAGCGGTAGAGCTATTGGCGTCAACACAGGAAGGCAATCAGTCTTATTATTCATCAACAGGTACTGAGCTGCTACGTTATATAAGAGGCAAAGACGGTAAATTTGATAAAAAAGTTTTGAATACTCTGTTTAATAACAAGGAGGTTTTGAATAAGTATTTGTCACGTTCACCTGAAACATTAATTAGAGCTATTCAAAATAAAAACAAAGAATTTGATTATTCGGCTCTTACCTTTTTTGATGACTCTCTGTCAAAAGGTGAACAAGTAAGAGATGTTCTTAACAATATTTATTATGGAAAAGATACAAACGGTAATTTCAATATTAAGAATTTAGTCCTTCATCAAGAGTTGGCAAAGGATTTTCAAGAGGCTTGGCAATTAAATAAGGTCAAATCCATAGCCGGAACTTTTTCTGCCGATGAAATTGATAAACGAAATGAATTTATTGAGCTTGCAAAAGAACTCAGCAGAGATAATAATTTCTCAAATATATTGGAGGTTATCGAAGATATAAAATCTCAAAAAAATGATAAAACGAATATTGCTTATGATAGAGAATCAGTAGATTTTATTAAGGATATGCTGCAAAAATCTTATAATGATAAAGATATCGTATCAACAGTCATGAAACGAATTAATAAACCTGTCAGCGAATATACACAAGAAGAAACAGAAGCGTTGAAACGTATGACCTTTGCAGCAGAGAAAGACGATATACCTATTCTTTTGGAGGCAGCTTATTACAAGGCAGGCGATAAAAAAGGTGAATTTTCGGCAGGCAATTTGAATAAATATATGGATATTTATGTTGAAAATTGGCGTCATAACAGCATGCCGATTATAGAAGATTTATCTAAGAATTTATCTTTAGAAGAAGATGACAAAGCTCTTGATGTTTTTCGTAAACTCTATACAATTACTTGGTGCAATAAAATAGGAGACAGAGTTACAGAAGAAAGACTGGATAGAAGAGAACTTAAATTTATTTTGGAATTACTTACATTATCTAATGAGAATGGTCCAAAAAGGAAATGTTATGAACCAAGAATTGACGGATTAGAAAAACTTTTCAGGATGCGGCTTCCGATGTCATCAAGAGATGCCTTTCAGAATTTTATGTTTTATCAAGATTTTGATGCAGTAGAAAAACTTGAAAAAATTAATTTTGAAGAACTTGGTGTTAAAACAGGGCAAATATCTCAAGGTGTTTTCAAATCGGCATCGGAAGAACAGTTGTTAAAATTCAAAGACTACTTAAAAGATTATCTTGGCGGAAAATCAGTTGATGATATAAATATTGATTTAAACTCTAATAATTCAAGTGTTGTTGAATTAACTAAAGGTCGTGATTATGATAAAACAAGGCTTTTATATGATTTTGAAGTCGGAGAACCGATTACGGAAATCAGACAACAAAAGTGGGATAATCGTATTAACAGAACTCAGAAAGATTTTAGAAATAATACAATTACGCAACAAAGACATATAATTGAGAGTGAAAACTATCAAAAATATGAAATTTTAGATTCACAAACGTTTGAGAAATATGATAAAGATTGGAATCTTTTATACACGGAAACAATGGAAAAATCACCTGTTGCAAATGTGTTTAATATAAAGAAAACATATCCTGACGGCAGAGAAGAATATATATCTCGTGCAAGCAGGGACGAAAACGGATACGAACTTATAGAAAAAAACATGGAATCTTTTGATGGTACAAAAACATATTATCGTTATGAAGATGACCCTCAAGGTAACAGGATACTGGATTATAAAATTACATCTCCTGACGGGAAAAAACTGCTAGACCAATCAGTAACGTTTGAAGTTGTGGATGACAATCATTTTGTATCTTCAAGAAATAACAAAAAATATGATATACGTTATTCCGATGATGTTGTTATCGTAAAAGATATGACAAATGGTAAGGTTGCAGAAATTAATCTTGAAAACTTTACAAAAGCAACTCAGGATAAACTTTTACCTATTTTGAAGAAATTCCCGGGAGAAGAACTTTTTAAGATGAAAGAACTTGATTTAAAATCAATGTCTGTTGATGAAAGTGTTGGAAATGCAGCTTTTAGCCCTAAAGAGGAAACAATTACTTCTAAAGAAAAATATCTTGATTTAGCAATTCTTCTCCATGAATGGGGTCATGGTAAAGACCATATGGCGTTTAAAGATATTCAGGAAACAATTAATAAGGATGCTGAGTTAAACAAGATTTATGCAAAAGAAAGAGAAGCATTCAGAAAACATTTTGGTAATGCTCAACAAGATATAATTGCATATTTCTGTGCGGATTATCATTATTTAGGCAATCCGGTAGTTGAAGGAATTGCCGAAACAAATTCACTTCTAAACGTACAACCGAAGAATAATATTCAAGCGGTACGCTCTCAATATTGGCAGCAATATTTCCCAAGAACAATTGCTTATCTGAGCAGTTTGTTGAATTAGTGTAAATGTCGGATAGTCTATAGTTAAACCGCTTTTAAAAATGTTCGAAATGAAATACGCCACGAAACGAAAACGAAATATTAAAATTTGTAACAAAAAATAAATTGTCTGAAATTTAACTTTTATACAAATACTTTTTATTATTGAAGAAGTAATTTTAATAACTGATACTGTCTTAAAAAGGCAGTGTTAAGAGAGGTACGCTTATGGCAGTCAAGCCGGTCGAATACATAAAAGATAGTAGCACGCAAGGATTTGCAGTTGCCGGTGACGAAAAGGTTATCACAAAGCAAAACGCTAATACTATCCAAAAAGACGTAGATCAAGGTAATACAGAAGACCTTGATAACGCTCAAGAACGCTGTTTAGAAAGGTATGTTGATTTCGATAATATTGAATATACCGAAGAAGAAAATAGAAATGTAGGTAGAAATCAGATAAAGACAACTAATGATGATGGTGAAGATTTGTCTGAGAAGGATGGTAAAGGTGGTGCTTTTGGTGCTGCTTCCGGTGCGATTGCTGGTGCTGCTGGTGCTGCAGCTGCTGCAACGATATTACTTATAGTTGGAACTTCTAAAAAAGGAGCAGAGTTAGCTGAAAAACTACCTGGAGCTATGCTTGCTGCAGGTATTGTAGCGGCAGCCGGAGCTACAGCTACTCTAGCTTTATCATATGAAGGTACATTTGATCCGTATCTTGGTGAACGTAAAAATCAAACTTCTCAAGCTGATGCAAATAACCAAATAATTCAACAATACTATGATGAATTGACCAATAATATGGATTCAATGACAGCTGATAGTGTTGCATACGCAGCTGCTGCAGAGAAAAAATTTGGTGAAAGTGTAGCTCTTATTGATGTGATTGGTGAAATAGATGCACAAATGATTGTATATAGAGCACAAGGTAATGAAGAAAAAGTAGCCGAACTAATGAAACAAAAAGAGCAATATAAAAAAGATGCAGAAGTCCTTAATACAGATGATCCTGATGGTATGGGTGCATTAAAAGAAAATATTGAACTTTACGCATCAAGAAATGCCGAAGCACAAGGTGTTTCAGAATCCGGTGATATCGTTTCTACCTTCCTTAAAGACGGTAATACAATGAAGAAATATGCAAAAGCTGCACAAATTGCATCTTATATAGGTGTTGGAGCTATGTTACTAGGTGTAGTTTTTGCTGCAATAAGAATCGGAAAGGACTTAGCAGGAATACTTACTGCTCCATTTGCAGCTCCGGATAATGCAGGGATGTTATTGTATGTAGTTGGTGGTGTTATGATGAGCTTAGCTGCTGCAAACTTTGGCAAACGTGCTGGTGATGAAGGTGCTGCCTGTGATGCCGGTAATCAAATGGGTGAATACATTGCACAACTCAACGAAAATATTGATGCACAAGCAGGATTTACTGAAGAAACAGCTGCAGGATATACTGCGATTGATGAAGCAGGAGCAGAAGTAGTTACAAAAACTCAAGAAGGTGTTGACAAGGCACTTCAAAACCAACAAGGCAGACTCAATCCTCCTGAGAACAACCCAAATCCAACACCAAATCCAACTCCAAATCCAAGTCCAAATCCGAATCCTGAACCTGAGCCGGAAGAACCTGCGGCATAGTTATTGGTAGAATTTGATAAATATTTTGCTGTGTTATGCTTTTAGGTGAATAAAACAGTATTATTAATTTTTGACATGTATTGCAAATTTTATGTTAAAGATATTCTGTCTGTTATTAAAATAGTAAATTTCTTTACACTCTTTACAACTTCTTTTGATGATTGTATGATTATAATAGTGTTGAATAGATTGGAGCAGTTTTGGCAGACAAATACAAAATTCAAGGCGGTACCCAGTTAAAAGGTGAAGTAAACATAGGCGGAGCAAAGAACTCTGTCCTAAAGCTTATGGCTGCCGCAATTCTTGCCAAAGGTGAATCAAAAATATACAATGTTCCCGATCTTACCGATGTTGGGATTATGTTGGAGGTAATAAGCGGTTTGGGTGTCAAAACTGCTTATGATAAAGAAGAAAAATCAGTTACGATTGATGCCTCCGATATTACTTCCGTTACCGCGAAATACGAATATGTCAGCAAAATGCGTGCATCTTTCACTATTCTCGGGGCTCTTGTTTCACGTTGTAAAGAGGCTATCGTAGCACTTCCTGGCGGATGTGCAATCGGTGAAAGACGAGTGGATTTTCATATCAAAGGTTTGGAGGCACTCGGGGCTAAAATAAAAATTGAAAACGGATATGTCCACGCAAAGGCATCAAGGTTGGTGGGGTCTGATATATATCTTGATATCCCGTCTGTCGGAGCAACCGAAAATTTAATGCTTGCGGCTATTCTTGCGGAAGGTTCTACGAGAATTCAAAATGCTGCCCAAGAGCCTGAAATTATAGATTTAGCTAATTTCTTAAATACTATGGGTGCGGATGTTATTGGTGCAGGAACTTCTGAAATTGTTATCAACGGGGTAAAACAGTCTGATTTACATCCGATAGAATATACTACAATCCCTGATAGGATTGAGGCAGGCACTTTTATGACGGCAGTTGTTGCTTCAAAAGGTAAAGCAATTATCAAAAATGTATTTCCTGCTCACCTTACCTTCTTTACGGATAAGTTGATAAAAATGGGAGCAAGTATAAAACTCATTGAACCTACGGCGATAGAAGTTTCTTGCAAGAACAGGTTAAATTCTTTGAATTTTGTAACTCAGCCTTATCCGGGGTTCCCGACAGATTTGCAGTCAATGGCTATGGTGCTTTTGTCAACTGCAAACGGAGTTGGAATTATTACGGAAAGTCTTTATGAAAACAGGTTTATGCAGGTTCCGCACTTGTTAAGAATGGGTGCCGATATTCATCAGGATAGAAACCATGCAATTATAAAAGGCGTAAAAAAATTGACAGGTGCAACGGTTTCAGCAAGTGACTTGAGAGCGGGTGCATCATTGGTTGTTGCGGCTATTATGGCTGACGGAGTTTCTACAATCGAAAATCTGCACCATATTGATAGAGGGTATGAAAATTTTGATTCAAAATTAACCGCTTTGGGTGCAAATATTGTCAGATATAGTGATGAAACACAAGATACAAGAGGGTTGAATAATGAGTCCCGTGTATAAGAGATGGTATGACCATGACCCTAAATTGTTAGAGGTTATTGAATTATTAAAAAATTATCAGGACGAATTGATGGAGCAGGCTGAACTGTTTCTTCAAAAATTGGAGGAGCAGGTTTCCAAAGAGGCAATTGACAGGTTTTATGAATTGGTAAAACCTATAAACGGGTGTCGTTGGTATGACAAAAATCCTACTATATCAAAAACCGTTGAAATTTTAAGGGTTGTACCGCCTGATGTTCAAAAGGCTTGTGCTGAAAAGTTTATTTCTGCCCTAAAAGATATGGGCATTGATTACGAAAGTCAAAATCAAGACTAATGAGTATTGAACCGTTATTTGAATTTAAACAAAACATAAAACTCTCAAAATCTTTTGTTGTAACAGGTTTAACGACTTTTTTGAGATTGTTTTTGCTTGATAAAATTGCTAAAACGGGGAAAAAACTTCTTTTTATAACATCAACCGAACAAACTGCATTAAAATATCAGAGCGATTTGCTTTCGTTTTTTGGTGTTTCATCAGAGATTTTTCCTTATCAAAATTCTCTGATGTATGAAAGTGTTCCCGTAAATACGTATGACTATTCTTCACAGATTAACTTATTATTAACCCCTGCTGATGTTATAATCATGCCTGTAAAAGCATTGTTAGAAAAATTTCCTTCAAGGAGTTTTTTCAAGAAAAATTCTTTCACTCTCAAAATTGGTGATGAGATTACGCAGAAGGATTTGTTAGAAAAACTGATGAAGCTTGGTTACAAACGCTCCACAATGGTTAATGATATCTCTGAATTTAGTATCAGGGGAGATATTGCAGATATTTATACATTGAAAAATAATCCTGTCAGAATAGAGTTCTGGGGCGATGAAATTGTTGATATTCGGTATTTTGACAGAGAAACACAAAAATCTGTCGAAAAAATAAAAGAGATTGATATTCTTCCGATGTATAAATTTGTACTGCCCGATGAACCACCGAAAAATTTCCCGTCCGAATTAAGGGATAAATTCACGGAAGAACGCTATTTTGAAGGTGTTGAACTGTATCAGAGTTATTTTAATTCCGATTTGGAATGTGTTTTAGATTATCTTGACGATTATATTCTAGTGTTTGATGAAAAATCGGAAATTTCTTCAAAATATCAATTTATAGAACACGAGTATAACAATCAAATTGAAGAAAATCTAAAAACAGGATTGATATACGATTTACAAGAGGTAAATCATGTTCCTTATAACGATTTCTTATCTAAAACATTGCGGTTTCAAAGGATTGAGTTTAATAATTTCATAGATAGTGATTTTGATGAAATCATTGATTTCAATGCGCAGGTAATAAAGAATTTTAATGCACAAATAGATGAAATTGCCGATTTTATAAAATCTCACAACGGTTACGAAGTTGTTATTGCAACGGCTTATTCTGAAAGAGTAAAAGAAATTCTAAAAAAATACGATATATATGATGTCACGTACGCCAATAATATTTCTGCAAGTGGAACAGTTATAGAGGACTTAAAATACCTTATATTAACGGATAGAGAACTATTTAATAAAAGGAATAAAGAAGTAACCTCCGCAAAACGCTCATCATATAAAGAAAAAGCAGAGTATATAGAAAGCATAAATGATATCAAAGAGGGTGAATATGTTGTTCATTCCGTACACGGTGTCGGGATTTATATCGGGCTGACTCAACAAGAACTTGACGGTCAGTTAAAGGACTATTTGACAATAGAATACGCACAAAAAGACAGACTTCATATTCCGGCAGAGCAGATAAATTTGTTATGCAGATACAGGGGTGCCGGTGCTGCAAAACCTAAGCTTTCAAGAATGGGTGGTTCCGATTGGGAAAAAACAAAATCTAAAGTTAAAAAAGAAGTTGAAAAAGTCGCATATGACCTTCTTAGGTTATATGCAAGACGTCATATGCAGCAAGGAATTTCGTTTGAGCCTGATACAGCTTGGCAGTTGGAGATGGAAGATGCGTTTGAATATACAGAAACTCCTGACCAGATGAAAGCAATAAATGACGTTAAACTCGATATGGAATCATCAAACCCGATGGACAGATTGATATGCGGGGATGTCGGGTTTGGGAAAACGGAAGTTGCTATGCGTGGAATTTTCAAGGCAGTTGCTTCGGGTAAACAGGTTGCAGTTATTGTTCCTACAACTATTCTTGCATTACAACATTATCAGACAATATCCGAAAGGTTCAAACCGTATGGAATCAACGTCGAGCTTTTATGCAGATTTAGAAGCGCGAAAGAACAGAAAGAAACTCTAAAAAATATGGCATTAGGAAGTTGCGATGTGGTTATAGGAACGCACAGACTGCTGCAAGAAGGAGTTATGTTTAAGGATTTAGGACTACTTGTTATTGATGAGGAACACAGATTCGGTGTGCGCCACAAAGAACGGTTAAAAGAGTTTAGAGAAAATATTGATATTATTTCAATGTCTGCAACACCTATTCCGAGAACACTTTATATGTCACTTTCGGGGATAAAAGATATGTCCGTAATAAACACTCCGCCTAAAAACAGACTTCCGATAAGAACTTTTGTCGGAACGTATAACGATACGGTCGTAAAAAATGCAATTATTCATGAACTCGATAGGGACGGACAAGTTTATTATTTGTACAACAGGGTAGAAACAATTGAAGAATTCAGGCTTAAATTAAAACAGCTTGTACCAAATGCGCGTATTGCGGTCGGGCATGCGAAACTGTCAGAAAAAGAGCTTGAGGAGGTTATAGTCGGGTTTGCAAATCATGAATATGATGTTTTATTATGCACAACTATTATTGAAAACGGATTGGATATCCCGAATGCAAATACAATGATAATTCATGATGCGGACAGGTTCGGACTTGCTCAGTTGTATCAACTCAGAGGGCGTGTCGGACGTTCGGAACGTCAGGCGTATTGCTATTGTCTTTATAAGGCAGGAAAGCATATTACTAAAGATGCACTCCAAAGGCTTGGTGCCATAAAAGAATTCACAACACTCGGAAGCGGGTATCAGATTGCTATGCGGGATGTTGAAATTAGAGGTGTAGGAAATATTCTCGGGACAAAACAACACGGACATATGGTTAATGTTGGGTTTGACACGTATTGTCAATTATTGGAAGAAACGGTTAACGAACTCAAAGGTGAAGTTGTAAAAACCAAACCTCCTGCAATCGTTGATATTAATGTTACTGCATTTATTCCTGAGGACTGGGTAGGATCTAAAGAACAAAAAATGATTGAATACAAACGTCTTGCAGATGTTAGTAACGAAACAGAGCTTAATTATATAGTTTCGGAATGGAAGGACAGGTTCTCAAAAATTCCTGATGAAGTCGATAATTTGATTAAACTTGTGCGGATTAGACTTATGGCTACCAAAGTTGGTATAACATTAATTCGTGAAAATATGGATAATATAAGAGTTTATACACCGTTCAGAAAAGAAGAATGGAGAATTTTGCAATGTAAATTATCCAGGACTCTAACAAAAAATATCAGGTGGACAGCCGCTCCAAAAACTTGTGAGGATGCTGCGTCAATACTTTTGATTAACAATTCTGTTATGAATTTTAATGAATTGTTTAACATGTTATATGATTTGTTCTATGATATAGATAAAATAAGTTACGAATACGAAACAAGAGGATAAATATATGAAGAGAGTTTTAGTTACAATGTTGGCATCCGTATTTTTATTTACGGGTTGCTCTATGTGTAAAGATACTATTATTAAGGTTAATAACGTATCAATTACAAAATCTCAATTTGATAAACAGTTTGAAAAAGAAGCAAGTTCCGGCATGCTTGCACAGATGAATATAAAAATACCGCAAGATGATAATAATTTTATGTATCTCATGCTTAAAGACAGAATTGTAAATGAATTAACCGTTAAAAGCCTGTTAGATCAAGAAATTGCAAAAAGACACATTAAAGTTACAAAAGCGGACGTAAATAATGAATTAAAATCAATGATTGACAAAATAGGTTCAAAAGAACAGTTTAATGAACAACTTAAACGTTTTGGTGTGTCTAATGAAGAATTTATGAAGGATTTAGAGGAAGAATTAAAAGTAAAAAAATTGATAGGCATGATTAGTAATTTTAAGGTTTCAGATACTGAAGCTCAGGTTTTCTATAATAAAAATTCCAAAATGTTTACATATCCTGATAAGGTAAGAGCTTCACATATATTGATTATGGCAAATCCTTTGGAAATACAAAGACAAATCCTTTCAAAACCGGGTAATAAAAACTTATCTGAAGACGTATTAAAGGAAAAAGTTGTTGCAGAAATGCAAGCCAGATACCAAAAAGCTCAAGATATTCAAGTTTCCGTAAAAAACCTTCCTGATAATTTTGAAAAACTTGCAAGAGAAAAATCAGAAGATGTTTCAACTGCTAAAAAAGGCGGAGATTTAGGCTTCTTTGCACAAGCTGATATGGTTGAACCGTTTGCAAAACAAGCATTCTCTCAACAACCAAATACAATCAGTCCGGTTATTCAGACACCATACGGGTTCCATATTATAAAGGTTACCGATAGAATTGCTGCAGGTAAAGCACCGTTTGCTAAGGTTAAAGAACAGATAAAAGTTCACTTACAAGCGGAAAAACAAATGTCAGTTTTGGAAAAACTGGTTGTACAACTAAAGTCAGAAGCAAAGATTGAATACGTTGATGAAAGTTATAATCCTGTAAATATCCAAGCAAAATTAAAAGAAATGGCAAAAGAAAAGCAACAAGCGGCAGAAGCTGTAAGTCCCGAAAAGTTTCCCGCAGGTGCTCAAAAGAAATAGTTAAAATGCAAGTAATAAAACGTGAAAAAACAAATAATGATAATGAACTCCTGCTTATCGGGGGTTCATTTTCTCGTAATCCGATACTTGTTGTAGGTGTTGTACATGGTGATGAACCTCAAGGCGAGGATTTGATAAACAGATACCTAAAAGAAACAAAATCCGGCATGTTGTTTATACCTTGTCTTAATCCTGACGGTAAGAGATTGGGAACACGTACAAATTCAAACGGAGTTGATATAAATAGGAATTTTCCGACGAAAAATTGGACGGATATATCCGATGAAGATAAATATTTTGGGGGAAGCGAACCTGCAAGCGAAATTGAAACAAGATTTTTGATTGAAGTTATGGATAAATATCAACCGAGTGCGGTTTTGACACTCCATACCCCATATAAAATCGTGAACTATGACGGGCCGGCACGAGAGCTTGCAGATAGAATTTCAGATATTATGGATTACCCCGTTGAGGAAAGTATAGGTTATCCGACTCCCGGAAGTTTCGGAACGTATGCCGGTGTAGAAAGAAATATCCCGACAATTACTCTTGAAATGGACGAAGATGAAGATATCAATGAATTATATCCTAAAATAAAACAAGTTTTTCAACTGCTTGAACAAATAAATTCTTGAATTTGAATTTATTTGTAAACAAATGTAAAGCTTAATCTCTCAATAAGTCAATTTTTGCATATAGATATTCTTTATATATACATAGGGGATATTTAAGGGGATTAAGTAATATGGCTATTGGTGCAAAAGACAGAATTGACAAATTGTTGGTACAAAAATATTCTGACAAACAAGTTGATAAGCATGAAGTAGAAGAATCAGCTATTTCTGCCGATGATGTTATGAAAATAATGAACTATGTTTCAACAAATACAATGACTCAGATGAAACTTTCACGCAGACTCTCAATTGCGTGTTACGCAATAAACGCAATGTCAGCTAATTATGACAAGAATGCAAGACGTTTTGTAAGCTAGTTAGAAGTTGTACTTGAATCATGTACGGTTTTTAAACGTTCTTCAGGTGCTGCAATACTTGTAATACGGAGTCCAAAGTTGTCTTCAATAACAACAACTTCTCCGAATGCAACGAGTTTACCGTTCGCAAACAATTCAACAGGTTCACCTGCAAGTTTGTCCAGACTGATAATAGAGCCTCTCGTGAGTTCAAGAACTTTTTTGAACGGGAGTTCTGTTCTTCCAAGTTCAACCGACATAAGAAGATTGACGTTCATAAGCAAGTCAAGATTTTTATTTTCTTTACCGTGAACATTTTCTTCTTCATCGAATGAAGCAAATTGAACAGGTTGCACCGTAACAGGAGTTTCTTCTTCAACCTCCGCAGTAACAGGTTCTTCCGTTGGTAAAGATTCTTCGTTTGAAGAACTTGAGTCACCGGTTGTATCAAGTTCTATATCATTATTGTTTTGTTCTTCCGATTGTTGATCATCAAACATCAAAATCCCCCCTACTCATAATCTCTCATTAAATCATACATTTCATCGTAGATATCTGTTATTTTAACACAAACATTGTTTTTCAAAAGTCCCGGTCGTGCAAAGAATTTTTTTACTCCGTTTATCTTTACAATTAAATCCTGATCTACTGTATCATCAAGTTTAAGAATATCCCCAACTGAAAGCTTCATAAATTCTTCAAGTGTGATTTCGCAAGTTCCGAACAATGCTCTTATTTCCATCATTGATGGATTTAATTTATGAATCATTCGTTGTCTTTCCTCACTGGTTGCAACAATACCTTTCGTTTGGAAAATATGTTGTGAAGTAAGATGCGGAATAACAGTTTCTAATACGGGATATGGAAAACATAAACTCGCAAGTCCGAATGTTTTTTCATTTACCTGTATTTCAAACGTTAATAATGCTACAATTTCTCCCGGTGCAGCGACTTGCACGGATTGAAAACCGTTGTCCAATCCAACAATTGAATACTCAACCGGAATAATACTTGTCCAAGAATCGTTAAGTGTTCTAACTATAATATCAATAATTTTTTTCGTAAGTGAAGTTTCAACATCAGTAAGCTCTTTATACTGGTTAGTCGCATCTCCTTTACCACCTAACATTCTGTCTACGATACATGATAATACTTCATATGTTATCCCAAAAAGTATTTGTCCGGGGAGCGGGTTGAATTCAAAAATTCCGACACTCATACTTGGCGGCATTGAATTTACAAATTCATCATAAGTTAATTGGTCGACAGAAACAACATCAACATTAACTTTCATACGCAGGTATCCTGTTAAAAGCATAGAAATCTGTTTTGAAAATTCTCTATGTATATCTTGCATTGCTCTCAGGGTATCTTTTGCGAATTTATCAGGACGTCTGAAGTTATAAAGTTTGTATCCTTTTTTAAATTCGTTAACGTCAATGCTGTCTGACAATATGGAGTCATCAGATTTTGTATTTATATTACTGTTTTTATTATTTTCTTCCATTTCTCTGTCTGACTCAATTCTATTGGATAATAAACTGTCCAAAACTTACTCTTAATACTTCATTCTGCCCGCCGAGAATTCCGTTTACGGCTGCCATGATTTGTTCTTTTGCAAGTTCTTTTCCTGCCGCAGTTGTAAGTTCTACTGCAGTCTTACTTGAAAGATTTGTTATTACTGCATCTCTAATTGCAGGTTTATATTCTGCCAATTTCTTTTCAAGCTCTGATTGTGTTGGCATAGCTTCTTCTCCACCGTGTCCGCCTTCTTTTTTAGCTGCGGGTTCTTCTGTATCAGATTCAGCTTGAGTAATTTCAAGTGCAATATTTGTTTTTAAATATCTGCGCTGATTTTCATCTGCCAAGTTTAAAACAAAGTCACCTAAATCAACAACAACGCCGTGTTTTACCACTTCGACATCGCTGTCTTCGGAATCCGCACTTTCAGCGGCAGTATTTATTGATGCCAGCTTTGAATTGAGTAAATTTGTTTGAATAACGAAATTAGCGCCAATAAATATTACGCACAAAATAGTTGTTGAAATAACGTTTATAATAATTGTTTTCAGAAAATCGTTATTTCCTTTATTAGGATTAATTACCTGTTGTTTTAAATCAATATCATCGTTCGCCATATTAATCTCCAGTTTTATTATTATCCAATATTATTATATCAACTCTTCGGTTTTTCATCCTTCCATCATTTGATGTATTCTCAGCAACCGGAGCATATTCTCCGTATCCGACAGCTGATAATCTTTTTGGATTTATTCGTTTTGAGTTTACAAGATAGTTAATTACGCTTGTTGCTCTAGCTGTCGATAATTCCCAATTTGATGAGTATTTTTCTGATTTAATCGGGAATGAGTCGGTATGCCCTTCTATTATAGCAGGATTATCAATTTTTGACAAAATATCTATGATTTTATCCAGTGTAGGGTATGAATTTGTTTGTATTGTAGAGTCTGCCGAGCCAAACAGAATATCATCTTTTAGGCGTATAATTAATCCTCTGGAGTCTTTTAAAAGAAGTACGTTTTCATCGTTTTTGAATTCCTTCATTAATTCATTTTGAAGTTTTGGCATTTTTACCGTTGTAATTTCTTTTACTTCCGTGTTTATTTTATTGGGTGGTGTCTTTTTTAGGTTAGCAGTATTAACTGCATACATAACGAGAAAGAGTGCCAGTAAAAGGGTTACTAAATCAGCGTAAGAAATTACCCATCGATTTATATAATCTTTTGAATTATTGTAATCTCTCTCTTTCATTAAACCTGACCTCTGTCATGAGATTTTGTATATGCAAGGAGTTTTTCTTCAAGTATTGTAGGGCTTTCTTGTAAACATATTGATATAATTCCTTGAAGCATCAGTTCTTTGAATAAAATTTTCTCTCTTGTTCTTTGTTTAAGGTTTCCTGCTATCGGGAGGAATATCAGGTTTGCAATTCCAACACCGTAGAGTGTGGAAACAAATGCGGTTGCAATTCCGTATCCCAGAGTGTCTATTGCGGTCAGGTCTTTGAGCACGCTTATTAATCCCATTACTGCACCTACAAGTCCGAAGGTTGGTGCGTAACCGCCGAGTGCTTCAAAAACTCGTGAGCTTATTAATTCTTCTTCCTCCTCGTAAGATATTTCTGATGAAAGTATGTCATAGATTAATTGAGGGTTTCCTATATCAACGACAAGTTGCAGTCCTCTTGCGAGAAAATTATCATTTATTTCTTTGATTACATTGTTAAGTGCAAGAAGTCCGTTTTTTCTTGCGTATATTGATAGTTGCATAATCTCTTTTATTATTTCATTTGTGTTAGATTTTTCTTTTCTAAAAACGTTGATAGCATTGTTTATTGAGGTTATCAAAGTTTTTCTGTCAAAATTAAGTATCGTGGCACAAAATGTTCCGCCGATTACAATAAGAAACGCTGTCGGCTGCAAGAGCATTCTGATTGAAAGTCCGTTTGCAACTTCGCTCGAAAGTACGGAAATAACGACTATTACACCTAAAAGTAATATCCCTAAGTTCACGATAACCCCTTTATCAACAAAATAATCGCATGTATTTAGGTTTTTGAGTATCCTCTATTGATATGAATTTTTGTTGTATAATTGTGCGGTATGAGATATTTATTACTAATATTTATATCGTGTTTTTCAATATTTCCCGTTTACGGTTATGAGATTGCATTTCCCTTAGAAAAAGAACTTACCATTGAGCAGGATGGAATATTTTTTATAGGAAAAGTCCAAAAAAATGAGGTTATAAAAATAAACGGAGAAAAGATTGTTTCAAGGAAAAACGGTTCTTTTGCAAAAACTTTTAAACTTGATGTTGGTAAAAATG
>CAMDZX010000005.1 GCA_945910925.1 uncultured bacterium
ACTCCCTAATTGGTAAGATGCTGAAATACGCCTAATTTAATGTCGCACTAAAAAAATCAATACCTCATTTCGACGGCTATTCAGCATGACAGGACTCTTTTTGTAAAATTATCTTGGACAGCAGTGGGAGTTTGCAGAAAAACTAGAGTTTTTTGCAAACTCATGTTGTAACGAAATGTAAATATAAGTTTTAATACCTCTCAAATCCAGTTATAATGCCCTATATGATATGATATGATATGATGTGATGGGGTGGGGCGGGGCAAATTTATATAAGTTCTTGTTTTTATATATATAAGTTATAAAAATAAGTGGAATTAAAATGGTTGACGTTGTAACTGTAAATGGTTTAAAAAATAATACTGTACGTAATAACAATCAGCATACAAATAATACGTATGTTTCAGGAACGTCGCAATTAGAAAGAACACCTGCAAGTGATAGCGTAACATTTTCATCAAAATCTAAAAAAGAAGACAAAAGCAAGTTATTAAAGTTTGGTGGAATTGGACTGGCTATAGCAGGACTCGGAGCTGTAATTTATTGTTTAAGTCAAGGTAAAATTAAAACAAACGGAACGGCAGTAAACGATTTAGAAAAGCTTTTGCAAGAAAAACTTGTGAAATCGAAACTCCCGGAACATATTAAATTTGAAAATGCAAAAACTATTGAAGAGGCAAGAAAATTCACAAAAGAGGTTCTTGGGATAGGTGATGTTGACAGTTCTTTTACGTTGGACGTTTTAAATTCTGTAAACAGGGATTTGACCGATGTTGTTAATGCCAATAAAGGTAATTTGTATATGCCAAAAGCCTTAAGGTTTCAAGCGTTAGATAAAAATTTGGCTGCGTCAGTATATTTGGGTAATGTTAATAATACATGTTTTGGTGAAATGTGTATAAATAAAAGATTTTATGATAACTCAGAATTAGATAAACTTTTGAAAGAAGATTTGTTTGGACAAAATGGAGAACAGGTATTTGTATTTGATAAGACACAAAATAATAAATTAGTAAAAACAAGGGCGTTAGGTTTTGTTGGAATAATTCCTGATGAAAAATTATCAACACTAATACGCAGGTATTATGATTCTCCTGAAAGACTTACATTACCTGAAAAAAGAATATTATTTAACAGTTTTTATGCTGAAAGTGATAAACGTGATATTTATACTTGTTCTGCAGAATTTATAAATTTAATTAAAAATAATTCTGATGTTAAAGCTGCCGGAATAAATATAGATGTAAATGAATGGATACAAAAAAAGAATTCGCAGGAATTAATACAATATGTAACAGATAAACTGGGTAAACATATTCATGTCGCAGATATAATTGTGCCTTGCATTGAACCAACAACTATTGCACATGAAATGGGACATATACAAGATGTCGGTCTTAATATGTCAAAATATATATCTCAAAAAAATGGTATAAATAATAGATGGGGTGCACTACGTTATTTTGAAGGATTATCTGCTGATGAGGCTAAGAAATCTCTTCCTCTGTTGAAAGAATTTTTAGACAATCCTGAATCACAAAACACTGCCGGAAAAGTATCAAGCTATGCACAATCAGGTATTGGAGAATTTGTTGCAGAGGTTTATGCAAGATTAGTCAAAGGACGCAAATTTGATGATGATGTTATGGCTCTTTATAAAAAATATAATGGACCTATGTTGGCTGAATAATTAGAAAGGAGATTGATATGGGAAAAGGTTTAAAGATTATTGGTGAATTAAGAAAAACAGTGGGTAATGTATTGCAAGAAACTAAATCGAATTCTACATCAGCTTTACAACGTGAAATAAAAAAAGAACTTGGTAATGCTGATAAGGTGTTATCTGAAAAGATGTACCCTCCGGCTGATTCATTCAAAAAAGAAGGTATAGAACGAGATTTTTTAAGAGAATATTATGAACTTTCAGGAAAAATGTATGCTGAAAGAGAACTAATAGTCCACCCCTAGTCGATATTGTGATTATATAAGAGATTACTTTTAGGGACTTATTCTTTCATACAAAGTGTTCACCTTTTTTGCTGCAATGTACCTTTTGTTTTGTTGAAATGATTTGTTGTGTTGCCTTGTAACAATTTGTTACAAAATGTCAAAAAACTCAATAAAAAATACTTTATATATATAGTTACTGGGAAAAAGGGATTTAAGATGGTACTCTCATCAGGAGAAATTTTAACAATAGGATCCGGAATGCAATCGCAGGTCGGCGGAACGGCTGCAATAAAGCGTTCTAACTTAAAACCTGATGAAGAAAAAGCCGTCGAAATTCCAAAAAGTACAATTAAGTATCACAAAATAGGCAAACACGATAAATACAAGGTAACGGGAATTCTGCCGGAATATTATATTTCCGATAAACAGGTTCCGAAAACAAATGTAGATAATTTAATAAAACTTTCATCAAAGTATAAACTTGTATCGTTTAAAATTCCTGATGAAAGCAATGATTATTATGTAAACAGTTGTTATATGATTGATTTTATTTCTTCTCCCGTCAGATGCAAAGGAGAAGGAACAAAAGCAATAAAAACACTCGTTGAAAAATCAATAACGGATAAAGATACCAAAGGTCGGATAATAACCGATGTGAAAATTATAGACGGTCAGACTTCTGCCGCCGGATTTTTCTACAAACTCGGATTCAGGTTTGTAGATAAAAATAAAAATGAACAAATGCAAAACTGGATAAATGATACAAGTGCAATTCTCTCTCCGCAGCTTACAGGTTTGATGTATCTGCCCCAAGAGGGGACTAAGCGGTTATTAATGTACAAAATGCTATTATAGGAGAAAATATAAGTAATGTATGGACCACTTCCACCACCGACAGTTACAGGTTCGTCTATTCCTACAAATATGGTTGTAAGTAACAGTCAATTGGACAGATATAGAGAATTGCAGGAACGAAGACGTCAAGCTCAAGCTGCAATTGATGCGGAAAGTAAAAAATATTCATATCAAAGCAAACACGAAACCCCGACAGGAATAAAAATTCTCGGAGGAATAATAGGTCTTGGCGGATTATTATATCTTGGCAAGAAATTATTTAAGAAATGATTGTACCTTAATTTTTGCTGAAACTTCAGTATCAGGCGGAAGTGAAAAATCGGAGTAATCTTCAATAAAATTGAGTTTTATCTGATATGCAGGTGTGTTATTCTGAATAATTTCTCCATTACTGTCTATTTGTGTAATTTCATCTTCGGGTTTTATTCTGTAAACTTTATTTGTCTTATCAACCGATGAAACAGTTGCTTTAAATTTGCGATATTTATATCCCGGAATTTTTACCTCTGCATACTGCCCCACTTGGATTTTAGGTAATTGTTCAGGGTTGACACGTGCAATAACCCATACTTGCTTTGGTATTATTGTACACAATACATCTGACGGATTAACAACATCACCCTGTGAAATTGATATGCCCGATATAGTTCCGTCCTGAGGTGCAAAAACCTTAGTAGCAGAAATAAGAAGTTTTACTTCTTCCTTTTGTGTTTCAAGTGTTTTGATAAGTTTAGTTACAGATTCTACTGTATCATTTGATATATCAATTTTTGTTTTATCAATTATCGGTTTAGAAACTTCATTTTCTAAAAGATTATCATTAGAAATATTTTGAACTGCATCACCGAGAATTATTTTTTTTCTGGCAATGTTTTGCTGCGCAAGGTCTTGAGTTTCGTATGTTTTATTATAATTCGTGAAATCCTTTGAACCTTTAATATACTGTGGCGGAGAAGAAACAGGAGTTTGTTCCACAACATCAGCCTGTTTATTTGCTTTTTCCAAATCTTCAGGAAGCGGTGCATTAGTAAGCATTTTTAGTTTTTCTTTATTTATTTCAATATCAGTTTGTATTTTTATCAATTCTGCTTCGTAGTCTTTAGCATCAATTTCAATTAATAAATCTCCTTTTCTAACTTCCTGATCTTTCATTACGTATGAATTTATGATTTGTCCTCCCGCTCGTGAGGTAATATTAATAATATGCCCGTCAATAACCGCATCCGTTGTTTTTACATACATTAAGGGTGCAATAAAAAAAATGTACAAGCCGGATATTATTATTACGACAAGCAGTAAAATATCCAGATTATAATCGTTTATAATATCGTTAATAACGGTTTTGTATTCTTGAAGTGACATATTACCAATCCTGTTTCATAATAAATGCGGCTTCTGCTTTTCCCATATCAATTAAATTTATTGCTTTATTGGTATCTTTAACAACCTCAACCCATTCATGAAAATCGGAAATATTCGGATTATCAAAATTGTTTGCAGACAAAAGGTTTTCCAAAACAGTTATATCGGATGAAGAGTCAGTATCATTGCTTAATTTTAATAGATAAAACTTATTAACATTTTTCATATACAATCCGATAGTAATTCTTTCGGCAGAATTAATTTCCGATATAAATTTTTTCATTGAGTCAAGTTTTGTTTTACCGTCAAAAGTTATATCGGTAACTTCAAAATATTTTTTAACGGTCTCTAAAATAACGTACGGTTGAAACCATTTCTTGATAATTCTGTGTCCTTTTTCGTATCCCATATAAAGCCTTCTTTTATCAATATACATACAATTTTAGTTTACTTGTTTCAAAATAACAAGTACGTTTTCAAGTTCTTCCCTTAAATATTGCAATTGTTGATTTACGTTATCGGGTGCATAAATAGCACCGGTAGATTGATATGCAAGATATTTATTATATTTTTCTGCTTCACTCCTTAGAGTTGCAATTGATTTTACTTGTGTACCCAACGGCATAAGTTTGGTATACGAGATATAATAACTCTCAGGTTTTCCTTCGTATTTTCTTCTGAGTGCATCAATGTTTAGATATAAAACATCTGCTTTGGCAACAAAAATTTGAGCAGAGATTTCATCTTCTATCCCTGATATAAGTTGTTCAATTATAGGTATAATTCTTGCTATATCATTAAGATATTGAGAATGTTTATCCTGTTTTAGAATAATATTAATAAAAGCAGGATTATCTCTCGGCACGGGCTTTAGTTGGTCAGGGTCGTCAAACCCGTCTTGTGCCTCAAAAACAGGTGTTGCCTCAGTCGGGATAGACGGTTGGAATTTAGATGTTACATCAGGTAAAGTGCCGACATACCCTTTTTTTGACTGTATATTCATGGAGTCTACCGTATTATCAACCGTTTTGGCGCAGGTTGGAATAATACAAAACCAAGAAATTATTAACAGTATCAGAAGCTTCCTCATACAGTTAATTATACTGATAATATTAGAAAAATCATCCACTAAACATATCACGTGAATATTTTATGATATTATTTTTTTATGCAGGTAGAATCTAAAATAATTGATATTAAGCAAGATAAAAATACAATTCTTTCAAACGAGTTTATCGAGTCAAAACTAAATATTGCACCTGATAAACTTTTACGTTGGGCGGTTGTTGATGTAAATGAGTATAATTTAAAAATCAGCGTTGCTTATATAAAAGAGTGACTTATACTCTTTTTGTAAAGATTCCAATAATTGTATTTGGTTTTTTCAAATGTGCAAGAACGGATTTTATTAGTATTTGAGGTACAGACTCTTGTGCGCCCCAATATTTTTGTTGAATTTTATGTCCATAAACCATTCTTTTAACTTTGTATTTAAATATTCTTATTGGATTTTTTGTTTGTGGAATATCCAATTCATCAGCAAAACTGTTAGGATATAGCATTCTCTTGAATATTTCATTTTCTAATTGCGGATTTTCAGGAACTTTTATGTCTGTACCTAGATGTTTATTTGCTAAATTGGTAAAGGCATACATAAATTCTTCAAGCTTGGTTCCCTTTACTTCTTCCGGAATGTTTAATCCGTTTTTTTGTAGATGCACAGCCCAATCTGTCAGATGATGAAAATTAACTCCCATACTATCGGCAAAGTGTTGCATTGCATGTAAAGGAATGAATATATTGTTGAATTCTTTTGATGGAACAAGAATTTTAGTGCCATGTGGTAAAATTTGTTCGTGAGGGTTGAATACTTTGTACAAATATTCATTCATTTCTTTTATTAGTGGAGCTTTTTCGACATTAACAAAACATCTATGATTTTCTATTGGCATTCCTCTATGTTCAATATGGCTATGTTTATATGAATGATTTTCAAATTTCATTCCTGCTTTTTGCGCAACATCATCAACTAAAAATGAAGCATTATTATTAGGATTATTCGGATTTGTGCCATGTATAAAGTTGTATACATCTATATCTCCGCCAAATCGTATTTGAGGGTTTGGATAATCCATAGAAAATCCGATACCTTTCATTTGAACAGTATCAATTCCATTTGCAGCAGTCATTTCAGTAAATTCTTTTAAAATTTTTTCTTGTTTAGCATGATATGTTTTGGCAAATTCAGTATTTATTTCCATATTTTCCATAACATCATTTGGAACTTTTATTCCGTCAGTTTTCTTTAAACCATCCAGTGCTAGGGGCAAAACAGCATTTTCGTGAGCAATATTATACATATTTACCCAATCTTCATATGTTCTACCTACAAAAATTTTTGAATCTGCTTCTTTTCCTGTAAGAGAACTTTTTAAAAGTGTTAAAAGCATTTTTGCCGGAACTGCTTTAGGATCGGCAGCTTCAGAAACCTTTTGAACAGAATCTGCACCTCTAAAAGAAATTCGGCTTCTTGGTTGTTTATTGGCAGGTATACCTGTAATTTGATTAGATTGGGAAATTGGGGATAAATTTATAGACATACTACACTTCCTTCTATACATCTATAAAAACCCTTCAATAAAATTAATTGCTATATTGCTTAACAAATATTAATAATTGTTTTCAGTTTTTCTCTTGTTATATTGTAAATTTTATAAAAATTTAATTTCTAAACTGATATAAGCGTGATAAAATGTATTTGTTACTTAATTATTAAAGAAAAGAGGAACAAAATGAATTCAGTTTTGGAAAAAGAGTCTAGTGTATTGGAACGTAGTGATATAAAAGATATCAGTTTAGCTGAACAAGGCAAAAACAATATTGAATGGGCATTAAAAGACATGCCTGTGCTCAGAAAAATAGAAGAAAGATTTATTAAGGAACAACCGTTTAAAGGTTTGAAGTTGTCTGCTTGTGTACATATTACAAAAGAAACGGCAGCACTTTGTACGGTAATGAAGGCCGGTGGTGCGGATGCAATTCTTGTTGCTTCAAATCCGTTATCAACACAAGATGATGTTGCGGCAGCTCTTGTTAAATACTGGGGAATTCCTGTACAGGGTTATGCCGGTGAATCTGTTGAAACATACAGAAAGCATGTTAATGCGGCATTAGACCATAATCCTGATATTGTAATTGATGACGGATGTGACATTGTTGCGACAATCCATGCCGAACGTCCTGAACTGGCTAAAAAATTGATTGGTTCAACAGAAGAAACAACTACGGGTATAATTAGGCTTCAAGCTCTTGAAAATGAGGGAAAACTTGCATTCCCTGCGGTTGGCGTAAATACAAGTTTGACAAAACATTTGTATGATAACAGATATGGTACGGGGCAAAGTTCAATGGACGGCATAATCCGCGCAACAAATATTCTGTTGGCAGGTAAAACTGTTGTTATTTCAGGATACGGCTGGTGCGGTAGAGGATGTGCCTTGAGAGCTAAGGCATTAGGTGCAAATGTTATTGTTTGTGAAGTTGACCCTCTTAAAGCACTGGAAGCAGCAATGGAAGGTTATAGAGTTATGCCTATTGCAGATGCGGCTAAAGAAGGTGATGTATTCTTAACAATAACAGGAGATAAACACGTTGTAGATGTTCATCATATTCTTGAAATGAAAGACGGAGCATTTCTTGCAAACGCAGGACACTTTGACCATGAAGTAAATGTTCCCGAATTAAAACAACATACTCTTGAAATCAAACGTATAAGACCGTTTATGGATGAATATAAATTGAAAAACGGCAAATCGGTTTATGTGCTTGCGGAAGGCAGATTGGTTAACCTTGTTGCAGCGGAAGGTCATCCTGCGTCAGTTATGGATATGAGTTTTGCAAACCAAGCATTAGGAATAGAGTTTATTGTAAAAAACAAAGGTAAACTGGAAAATAAACTTTATACACTTCCTTTGGAAATTGATGAAAAAATTGCTTCTTTGAAACTGGAATCAATGGGTATTAAAATTGATACCTTAACGGAAGAACAAATAGAATATTTAAATAGTTGGAAATAGTTTATATTTTAAAATATACAAAAAAGAGGGTGTCAAAAAATCATCCTCTTTTTATTTATATAATAGTTACAAATTTAGAGTTCGATATGTTTTAATTTTTCGACAAAGTTTACAAATACTTGACCTTATAATAATTAGTATAGATAATAAAACTATAATGTTCAATTGTATAGTTGGATAGTAAATAGGAGAGATGTATGAAAAACATGAAAAATTTATTGTTAGGTAGCGTAGTAGCTCTAACACTCGGTTCTGCAGCATTTGCCGCAGATTGTGATACTGCAAAGGTTGAAGCATACGCACATCCTTGTATGTTTGGTTCTCAAGCACAAGAAGTATCTACCGCAAATTCAGTTTATGTTACAGGCGGTAAAATTTTGAAATCGCAACAACATATCGGTGTTGCAAACAAAGACAGAGTTTATCTTGATTCTTGGGTAAGTGATATGATGTCATTACTTAAAACAAGAAGTGAAAACTGCAACTTTGATGAAAAAATGCCTGTTTTAAGATCAGAACTTGCTGTTATTCTTTCAGAAGGGTTTAATCTTAAAAATACAGCTGATGCTAATAAATATAACGATATCCCATCTAATTACTGGGCAAAAGATTGGATTAACGGTGCTTTGAATTCAGGTGTTATGATTGGTTATCCTGATGAAAGCTTCCGTCCTGATCAACCTGTAACAAAAGCAGAAGTTTTTGCAACAGTTGCACAATTAATAGACGTACCTACAGATAAAAGTTTAGTTGTACCTAGCTTTAAGAATAAAGAATTAAAATATATTCCTGATTGGGCAATTGCTCCAACAAAAGAAGTTGTAAATTCAAGAATTCTTGAAGCTGTTCCAAATCCTGATAAAGTAAATAATGATGAATACTTATCAAAAGAACAAGTTGCATATTTGGTAGGTTCACTCAGACAATACTTGGCATCAGGTAGTGTACAAGGAGTAGGATGCCTTCAAAACTATACTCCAACTGTAATCAATATTAAATTGGCAGACAGACTTTCTGCTCGTCAATCAAACATTGGTGATAAATTTACTGCAAAAACAACAAAAGATGTAGTTATCAACGGTGTTTGCTATACTGCAGGTTCGGTTGTTACAGGTGAAGTCGTTGAAGTGTCAAGACCTGGTGTTGATAACCCTGGTTACATCAAGGTTAAATTCAATCAGTTAAAAAGTGGTGATTCTTGCGTAGAATTCCCTACAAATCTTTCACAAGCAACTGCTGATGTAACTAAAAACCCTAACATTGTTGCACGTTTATTCGGATTCCCATTTAGCGGAGCAGCAAGAGTTGCAGGTGTTGCAGGAAGAACTGCTGCTGCAGGTGCTGATGTTGTTGCAAACGGTGTTGAACAATTCGGAGATAATGTTTCTGACATATTTGTAGACACATTATCATTACAACCTGTTGCAGGTGTTAAAAATGTTGGAAATGCTGTTGTAACAGTTGGTAAAGGTATTTTCAATATTTGTAAATTAGCAGTATCAGGAACTTTTGGTGTTGTTTATGAATTAACTGATGAAGTAAGATATCTTCTTGTTCCTCAATATTCAAACGAATCAAGCTTGAATCCTGGTGAAGAATTAACTATTTTATTCTAATAGAGGATGCGGAAAAAGTCGAAAAATGACAATTTTTCGAACTTTTTCAAATTCGACCTCAGGTGTGTGAAAGTAAGGCTAGGTGCGGGATAGCACGTAGCCTTACTTGAAACCGTTCCCCAGAGTTTGCAGGAAAAACTAGAGTTTTTCCGCAAACTCAATAAGTAAAATAATTATACAAGGAGAGCCGCTTAACTAAGCGGCTCTTTTGTTTGCTAACAAAAAGGGTATCCAATTTGAACACCCTTACAAATCTGTATTTATATATGGTAAAAATTTAGTTATTGCTGAGAACAATTCTCAATGTTGCCAAATTTTTGATTGATAACATTTTGTGTTTGTTCTTTTGAGCCTTAGAAATTTCAAAGATACGAATAATTCTTTGAATTTCATCTATATCTTTTTGTGATTCAATTTTATAAACATTTTTAATTGGATCTGCGACTACTGACATCATTGCGTTTAATTCTGATTCTTTCATTCTTCTTCCTTTTTCAAAATTCTCTATATATTAATAAAGTAATTTTGAATCAGGGAATTGCCTTTTTTCTTTAATTTTGTAAAGATATGTTTACAAAATATTTAAACGATACAACGATATTATAAAAGCTCTTTTTTGTAGATGTCAATGAGTTTTCTGTGTAATTTTACATTATGAACACGGATATAATCAATATTTTTTTCTACCGCAATAGTATTAAGGGCTGTGGTAAAAATATCTTTTTCTTCATTATTGTTTAATTGTAACAAACTTTTTCTTGAAATTCCGAGCATGATAGGGTATCCGAGAGATTTGAATTCTTCAAGCCTGTTGAATAATCTGAAATTGTCCTCAAGTGTTTTGTCATAACCTATACCTACATCAACAATAATATTTCTTATGCCTTTGGATTTGGCATATTCTGTTTGTTTATATAAATCCAAGTAAACTTCATCAACTATATTTTGTGATTGCGGTACATTCCGACCCTGGTTTTGTCTGTTGATTGAATGTTGAATTATTACTGTTGCATTATACTTAGCTATAATATCCGCCATTTTCTCATCATATTTTAAGCCCGAAACATCGTTAATAATTCCGGCTCCACGTTTTAAACATTCTTCTGCAACAACAGAACTTCTTGTATCAATACTAATAGCAGCGTTTGTATCCAACAATGGAAGTATTCTTTCAAGTTGTGTTTCTGCCGGAACCTCATCTGAATTGAGTCTGGTTGATTCTGCGCCGATATCAATAATATCTGCACCATCTTGTATTAATTGAGTCATGTGGATTCTAGCATCAGATACATCCAGATATTTACCGCCGTCCGAGAAGGAATCGGGGGTAATATTTAGTATCCCGACAATTTTTGTTTTGGGCTCAGAGGATTGTAATTGTGCAGTTATTTGTTCCCCGAGTTGCTTTAATGAAAACGGCTGATATTCTAATTTGTCAGCAATTTTTTTAAGCTGAGAATAACTCCCGCCAAGCAATACATCGGATTTTTCGATATTGCCCGTAATAACATTTCTGTGAATTGCACAGTCTGCACCTACTGTTAGTGCGGTTTGTTTAAGTATGTTTGCTTGTGCCAAATTTAGCGAAAAGATTTTTAGGTTTTTGTATTTGTATTTTTCTGCGGCAATTTTTCTATACCCTTCATCCATACCGATAAGCCCAAGCTCTTTAATCATATCTGCATTTTTTATTTCTTTTAATACAAAATTCCCCATGCTTAAAGAATATCACAAATTCTTATAAACCAAAAGAATAAAGGGTAAATAGTTGGTAAAAAACAAAAGTTAAAAT
This sequence comes from uncultured bacterium, assembly GCA_945910925.1. Classification (GTDB taxonomy): domain Bacteria; phylum Cyanobacteriota; class Vampirovibrionia; order Gastranaerophilales; family Gastranaerophilaceae; genus UMGS1585. The sequence continues at coordinate 11,652 of CAMDZX010000005.1, forward strand.
TGATGATGCTTCTAAAGCTGAAATAGTAAGAGATGATGAATAATTGGAATCCAAAAAAACAGACCGATGATATAACACATCGGTCTGTTTTTGCAATTTCAATCAATATTTTGAGTAATCCTATCCGGCTTTACTTAGTTGACAAAATTAAAATATTTGAGTAAATTTTTTGACTATCACAAACTATGACTTTTTAATCTATACTTACTAAATAATTTAGCAATATATGACTGTGAAGTAGAAAACATTATAGCAATATCATCTATTGAATGACCATTGTTTATAAGTTCTTCTAAATCACTTTTACTAATACTTTCTAAAAATGTATCATGTGTTTTTGAAAAAATAGGGTTTTTATTTAAATTCTTATAATTTACGGAATTTAGATAATGATAATCATTATTATCAATAGCATTATTCATATCTGCTATCAGTTGCTTTCTATTAACATAATTTTCTCCCGGTTGAGTCTTTAAATTAAAATGTTCACACAAAACGCGTACCCTACCGTAGCTCAACTTTAATTGTTCTGCTATTTTTCTTACAGATAATCCCTGTGTAATCAGTTCATTAATGTTTGCTAAAAATTCTTTATCAACTTTACTAAAATCTGTTTTCAGCAAAGGTATTTTGTACATTTTTACATGTTTTGAAACATTACTGGTTGATACATGTAAAGTATCGGCTATTTCTTGTAAAGTTAAGCCTTGGTTGCGCATTAATTGCAAAGTTTTTTGGGGGATATTTTTTGATTTTGCTTGAGAATTTAATATAGACTGTGTAACATTAAGCTTATTAATAGCCATGTATTATCTCCTTTACTTTTAGGAAGAAAACACGTAATTTATTTTTTTGCTATATAAGTAACAGAAAATAAATAAAACTGTAAATTTTAATACGTATGTTTATTTATAGAACAGTAGGTTTGATAATTAAATTGTAGGTCAAGCATTGCTTGACATTAAATTTATTGTCAGGCTGTGCCTGACCTTGCTTAGCGATTTTTTGTACAATAAAATGAAAAAGGGACAGAGACTTATTGCACCCTTGCTTAACAACTTTTTGCAAAATTATCATTTGATACAAAACAGACACAAAGGTCGGAAATAACTTGATTTAAAATGTCCGGGATGTCCGATTTATGTAACAAAAATGTCCGCTTATTTGAACATTTTGTTCCAAAAATTGCACTCTAAAGTAGGGTTGACTTTAGTCAACCAAAATGTATCGGTAGACTGAAGTCTACCCTACTTGCTTTCAAGACATTATCTACAAACTTTTACCCGCTTTTACGGCTTCGCAGAATTTCTTTGCAACATTTTCTACTGCATTATATTCTTTAATATCGTCTCTCATAACTTACCTCCATATCTATATTTATGCTACACTGTCAAAGTGGATTTTCAATCGATACGCAAACCAGGAGAGTGTAAAAATGCAAATACATCAAATCAGAAATGCGACTATAATTGTAACTTATAACGACAAAAGATTTCTAATCGATCCATGGTTGATGCCAAAAGATTCTATGCCGGGATTTGAAGGTGCAATGAATAGTGAAGTCAGACAACCGAGAGTTGATTTGCCCAAGGATTTCGATATAAATCATTTACCCCTTAATGCGGTTATTCTAACCCATTTTCACCCTGACCATTTTGATGAATTTGCAGTAAAAGCATTGGATAAAAATATTCCGTTCTTTGTTCAGAATGAAACAGATTTGAACATTATTAAAAATTTTGGTTTTAATGATGTTCGCCTTATTTCTGAAAGCGGAACAGATTTTGAGGGTGTAAAACTATTTAAAACACAATGCCAGCACGGCAGACGTGAAGTTGTAAAACCGATGTGCGAAAAAATCGGTATGCCTTATGATGCTATGGGAATAGTGTTTAAATCGGACGCAGAAAAAACATTATACGTTGCTGGGGATACAATCTGGTGCGATGAAGTAATTACGGCTATTGATAAATTCAATCCTGAAATCATTGTTATAAATGCTTGCGGCGCTACTGTTTTGGTTGGTGAAGGCGAAAGGTTGATTATGGATATTGAGGATGTTAAAGCAATATCAAATTATGCAAAAAATTCAACCATAATTGCAAGCCACATGGACACAGTAAGCCACTTAACAGTTACAAGAAAAGATATAAAATTTCTAAAGCTGAACAATGTTGTTGTACCTGATGATAATGAGATTTTGGAATTTAATAATTAAACTCATATTAACAAATAACTTATCAAAAAAGTACCAGTAAGTTTAAGAGAGAATTAGCTGAGAATCTGAGAGTTTGTATCAGGGAGTTTTGAAATTTTTCCCTCAAAACTTAAAGAGTTTGAGAATTCTCTCAAACTTCCGGAGGTACTTTTATCAATCTCTCTGATAATCTACAAGAGTATTTGTGTGAAAACTTGAACACAAATACGATTTGGGTTCGTTAGTAAGTAATCATTTCATCAATAATCTTAGAAAAACTGCAAAATCTAAGAACGGGTTTTATTATAACTAAATTATTCTTTTTGTTTTGATATATTTTATCTTTCTCGTATCTTTCAGATGTCCATTTATTTGTATAATAAACCGCAGCTATTGTTGCAATTGTTGTTAAAAGCCCTGCACCTAATGTGGTACCAAATATCTACCAATCAGTTGCAATATTTATCACTTGACTTGTCATTTAATTACTCCATTATTTTTCTTTATTTTCTATTTGTTTTGCTTTTCTTTGTGTTGGCAAAAAATTACTATCACTTACGACTTTTTGTCCTGTTTCAAGTTCTAGTTTTTCTTTGGCTTCTTTTGCAATTTTACCACCACGTTTTGCAGATTTTTTATTTTCTTCCATCCCTGTAGCATTTTCGCTTTCTGCAATTTGACGGGTTGAAAGTTCTGCTAGGGCAGTGAAAATCAATTCTGCTTCAGACATGTGGTCTCGTAAATTTTGAGATTTTAAACCCTTTAAGTTCTTGTGTTCTTTTACACTTAACCCAGTCCATTCTTGATGAATTATATTTGTAAGAATTGCAAATTCTTCACTTTCAGTTATTTCATGATCTTTCCAATAATCAGTCAACTTGTTGCGGGTTTCTTGTCCCATCATTCGCTGTTGAATCCATTTTTCGGAACGACCAAGTTTTTGGTAAGTTTCTCTTGCTCTGTCAATAGCACTTGAAGGATCAGACATTTCCTTCATTCGTTCGTAACCGACTTTAGCAAGCCATAATTTAACCGGTTCAGCTTTCGGACTTGGAACAGATTGAACAAGCCTTAAACAGCCTTCAACATCAAGAGCATCTGTTTTATAAAACTTGCCATCTGTGGCTTTCATTTTCAGTTGACTACAATTTGTAGTCAACTCACTTCCTTCTTTTTTTAAACGAGTTTTAAGGACGCTCCAATATTTTCTAGGATTTTCACTCTCTGTTAAAATTGCAATTAAATCAACAACAGAGAAATACCATTTTTCTTGTTCTTCATCATAAATCGAACGAATATTATTTTGTTCAAAAATCTTTATCTCATTTTTCATAACATTAATCCCTTAGTCTTATTATAGCACAAAAACAAGCCGAAATACTGGTTTTATTATAATGTTACCGTAAGGCAAATATATTAAGAACTAAAGAACTTATCTTTGTTTGTGATACAAATAATTTTGCTAGGTTATAAGATGGGTGTTCTATGATTAGTGCATAGGGTGCAATTTTTTGCACCGAAATATAATGCACAATAAGGGAAACCACTAAAATTTCTTATTTAATATTACCTGACGGATAAATTTGAATGAGGGAATGTGGATATAATTTAGGTGTTGTTTAGATTTAAGGCACTTCCCTGAATTTAAGAAAAATTATCCTTTTTATCCTTGCTTGGTTGTCGGCGTTAAACGGGCTCGCTATCGCTTTGGCCCTCTGCCGACAATCCGCTTTCTTATCCTTAAAATTATCCTTTTTCCCTAAAACAATACTGTAATTTTGCCTCAAACTCGGACTGGGTTTGAATGATGAAAGGATAGAAAAAGGATAAAAATTTCCAAAAGGTGGGAATATTTTTGATAGATTAGTAAATGCACTTTACAAAATTATTTTCGGTGCAAAAAATTGCACCCTACAAGCTGCTACAACATCGATTATTCCAATGGTTATGAGTACTTCTGCAAGTGTAAAATCGTACCAGCTAAATATTAAGAAATATTAACTCGAAATTTTCTTAATATTAGCGATTTTGAATGCTTTTGTGACTTTTTCCGCAAACTCAAAAGGCAATTTTCTGGTGTTTTCCGTGTTTATATGTGTGTAGGTACGAAAGAAAATAAAGGGGAATTGGATTATGGCTTTCTGGAATAATTACAAAGTTGCGAATGAAATATGTTCGCAATATGGGAAATTGATTGGAACTTCAAAAAGCGGGATTTCCGTTTACAAAAAAGTTGTTCAGGGTATTATCCCAAAAGGACATAATGGGGCAGGACAAGCATATACGCAAGAAATTATCTCATCATTCAAGACAGGAGCAAAAGAACCGTTTAAAATAGTAGACAGAAACATCTATAATAATAATGAAATTTATACAAGCGTAATTAACAGAGAAACCGGTGCAGGAAACAGCATTAGGCATGCAATTTCGCGATCAAATGGCGTAAAAGGGAATACTTTGCGAAATATAAAAACTAACAATGGTGAAACTCAAGAAGTTATTGAGATTGGTAGCGGTTCCGACATTTTATCCGGAGATAAGTATGTACAAATTGTTCGAGAACGAGGGTTTAAACCGGGATACGGCTATGGTGATTTAAAAACTACCAAATCATTTGTTAACGGCAGACCAACATATTTAAAAATATCTGCGCATGATTATAAGATGCCTAACGGCACGGAAGTAAACGGTACTTGGGCAAAGCGACTAAATTCTGAAGGTAAATGGGAGTTAGACCGATATACATGCGGTTGGTTCTGCAATGATCCGAAAACATATATATATCAAAATGCCGAAGGAAAAAATGTCGTTGAACGTCTTGCCGATCCGACATTTTCATTCGCACGAGTTCCAAAATATATTGTCGGTCCAAACGGTAAATTGGTTAAAACCCAAGAAACGGCACCACGTAGAAACCCATTGACCCCTCCTATTCATTTTTAGTTTGGAAGTATTATCATAAATAATACTTGGCGATACGGAATTAATACCATAAATTTACGGGGAAACGTGATGTTTTCCCGTTTTTTACTGCATTATTTTTACAAGGCGGTAAAGGGTTGTAATGCTTTTACCGTCGAGGTTTTCGAGGTGAGCTGGTAGGTTTGGGTAAATCCGACCTACATAACTCTATATTTTAAGTGATGATTTGCGTTTCATGCACTAATTATGTTAGTATAACTTCGGAGGAGAAAATAGTATAATAATGAAACGTTTCAAAATAAAAAAAACTGTTCCTGTCATTGATATGGTATATACTTGGGTTGATGGAAATGATGAAAAAATAATTAAAGAGAAACAAGAATTATTAAAAGAAAAAAATTTTACAATTGAATCGACTCATAAAGCCAGATTTTTTAATAATGATGAATTAAAGTATTCTTTAAGATCTTTAGAAAAATTTGCAAACTGGATAAATAAAATATATATTGTAACAAATAACCAATGTCCTTCTTGGCTTAATACACAAAATCCCAGAGTGAAAATAATCAATCACGAAGAAATAATGCCCCAAGGTTCCCAACCTTGCTATAATTCAAATGCTATTGAACATTGTATTAAAAATATTCCAAATTTAAGTGAGCACTATTTGTATGGGAATGATGATTGTTTCTTTTTTGATAAGGTTACACCTGAATTTTTCTTTAAAAAAGGTAAACCAATCTGTCGTTTTGAGAAAAATTTATTTACAAAATCTACAAATGATTGCCTATATCGCAAATTTCTTCTTAATTCTTATAAATTAATTTATGATAAATACAAAAAAAGTTATCCAAGATTCCCTAGCCACAATATTGATGCATATAAAAAAAGCATTGTGCAAGAGTGTTATGAAACATTTAAACCTGAAATTGATAGGACAATATTTTCACATTTAAGAAAAGAAACTGATATTCAAAAATCCATATACAATAGTTATGCTTTGGCAACAAAAAAGGCAATAGAAAAAAGAGTGTCAAGAATTGATTCTTTTTTACCTCTACACCTAAAAATATTACACTATTTTTTGAAAATATATAAAAAAGATTTTGTTGTTTATGGTGCTAATGACAAATTTGCATTATGGGGTTTGATAAATTATCGCCCTACTCTTTTTTGTATCAATGACGGTGAAATAACAACGGATACTGATAGAAAAAGAGTAAAAGGATTGTTAGAAGCGCTTTTTCCTGAAAAATCAGAATTTGAACTGTAAACTAATTAAAATCAGTAGATATCTCTTGATTATTACGAAATTGCTACAAATTAAGAAGCAAATAAAGCCGGTATGCTTGACATGTATGAACCAACCTACCTGCTGCATCTATATTACTTTGGGATTCAACAGATGCTCCACAATAAGCACAAAATTTATAATTATCTGCTATTTCTATTCCACAATTATTACAATACATGTTTCACCTCAACAGTTTGTAGGTCGGTTTTACTAAACCGACAATAAAAATTCTCATTTCATCAGACACTTTTTCTCAAACTGCAAGTCAAATTACACTCAAACTGCAAATCAAATTATAGGGTTCGTCAGAACCTGCGCAAAGGCGAATTACCCGTGAAATAACACAAAAAAATAGCAAGGGAGAGATTCGAACTCTCGACCTCACGGGTATGAGCCGTGCGCTCTCACCAGCTGAGCTACCTTGCCATATTTATTATTCAACTTTCATTTTGGCTGGTGCTCGCGCGTGCGCTCTCAGATTCTAACCGGTTCCGCAAGCTCCACCTTGTGAGCTACCTTGCCATATTTACTATTCAACTTTTATTTTGGCTAGTGCTCGCGCGTGCGCTCTCAGATTTCAACTGGTTCCGCAAGCTGCACCTTGTGAGCTACCTTGCCATATTCCACACTTCTGTGTGACTGAAACAATTATCTCATAAGCATATTCAAATTTCAAGTTATTTTTTGTACCGTTATTTTTTACAACAAAAAACAGGGTCGTCTCCAACCCTGTTTTTTAAAATTTAGATTAAGCAAAAACTACTTTAATTCAACAGTAGCACCAGCTTCTTCTAATTTTTTCTTTAATTCTTCTGCTTCATCTTTTTTAACGTTTTCTTTGATTGGTTTAGGAGCGCCATCAACTAAGTCTTTAGCTTCTTTCAAACCAAGACCTGTGATTGCTCTTACTTCTTTCAATACAGCGATTTTGTTAGCACCAGCAGAAGCTAATACAACAGTTACTTCAGCATCAGCAGCATCTTCAGCAGCAGCACCGGCAGCAGCAGGAGCAGCAGCTACAGCAACAGGAGCAGCAGCAGATACGCCAAATTTTTCTTCCATAGCTTTTACTAATTCTGAAGCTTCTAATAAAGTTAATTTTTCAATTGATTCTAAAATAGATTCTACACTCATGGTTTTCTCCTTTTTAATTATTTTTATTTTGTAATATACATTTTTAACAAGCAATTTTACTTGTTTCCGGGAATTCCCGACTTACGCAGATTTTTGATCTCTTACAGCAGCCATTGCTCTTGTTAGTGAAGACATAACCGCATTGATAGAGTTTGCAATACCTGATGCAGGTGAATTGATACAACCAAGCATCTTTGCGTAAATTTCTTGTTTTGAAGGAAGGCTTGCCAATGCTTTTGCTTCCGCAGCAGATAATAATTTGCCATCCATAGCAGCAGCAAGAATTTCACCCTTCTTTGATTCTTTTATGAATTTTGCTAAAGCTTTGGCAGGTGCTACTTGGTCTTCAAAACCAAATGCAATTGCAACAGGACCTGTTAAAGCATCAGTCAAAACTTCATATTCTGTTCCTTTAACGGCAATTTTTGCTAAAGTGTTTTTTGTTACCATATAGTCGCCATCTTCTTTTTGGATAGAACGTCTAAGTTTGGTAATTTCTTCTACTGACAACCCTTTGTAATCAGTAACAATAGCAACCTTTGCCTTTTCAATTTTCTCTTTCATTTGAGAAATTTTTTCTGATTTAAAGGCTTTTGTTGACATTTTTTGCTCCTTTGTTGTTATTTTGCGGATTATAAAAATCCGTTTCGACCTTTTATTTACATAGTAAAAAGACTTTGCGTCAAATTACTTACCGCAAAATCTTACACACTTAAAACTATTCTAATATTTCGACTGTGTAACCTCGGTTAGTCGGCTCCGCCTTTTATAATGTGATGAGTTAGAAACCTTATTTCTTTTACGTCAAGGACTTCCACCTTGCAACTCCGTCAACATAACTAACTGTCTGCGGTTTGTAACTATGATATCAAATAAATTTTAAAAATCAACCTTTTTCTTAATATTTTGTTGAAAAAATTTAACAATTAAGATATACTTAGCGTACAGACAACATGAGGATAGTATGATGAAAAAATTGGTGTTATTGTTTATATTTTGCCTGTTTATAATATCTCCTGCATTTGCGGATGTTGAACGAGCAGTATTAAAAGACGTACCTGCGGATTATTGGGCAAGACCTGAAGTAGAAGCAGTTGTTGCTAACGATATAATGAAGGCTGATTCGGATGGGAATTTTAATCCTGAGGGTAGTCTTACAAGAATAGAATTTGTTCAGGCACTTTTGAAAATTTTGTCAAATGATAATCTGAATGTTAATATTCAAAATACTTTCACTGATGTTAATGAAACAGATTCTTATTATCAGGATGTTTTGCGCTCGGAGCAATTGGGTATAGTTTACGGATATCCGGATAATACATTTTTGCCGAACAATCCAATGCTCAGAAGTGAAACTACATCTGTTATAAGTCATATAACTAAAGATAAATATATAGACTGTTTTATCTTAAATCCTTATACCGATAAAAATGAAATCCCGGAATGGGCAAAACTCCCTTACGCTAAATCAATAAGCTACGGAATATATGTTAACCATCCTGATGAAAACAAACTTGAACCAAATAGGGAGATTACAAGGGCTGAGGCTGCTGTTTTGCTTGCAAGGTTAAAGGATAAACTCGAGGTTGTAAAACCTGAATACATTGCTCCTGCCGAAGTAATATTATCGGTGGAGCATCTTAATCTTGTGAAAAAGGCTCCTGAAACGAAGGTTCAAATAACCAATTTGAGAAAAATTGTTACTCAAGGAAACGTTATTCCTGTTGTATATGAATCAAAATTTGCATCAAAAACCGCAACAGAGTGTGATGAAGTAAATTTTGTTCTTCCGCAAACTTTGTACACTGATGAAGGAACAGTACTTCTTCCGGCAGGAACAAAACTTATGGCAGAGGTTTCGATAGTTGAACCGCCTAAGAGTTTTAACAGGTCAGCAAAGATATTTATGAATTATAAACAATTTGTTCTGCCTAACGGAACTACATATGATGTAGAGGCTAAAACTTTTACAAAGGATAATTCTTTAAAAGAAAGTTTATGGCTTGTAGTTCCTAAAGCGTTGACAGGTGTGGGAGCTATCATGCCGGGATTAAATTACAGGGCAAGAGCAGGAGAAAAAGTTAAGGTTTTACTTCTTAGTGATATATATCTAACAAACGCTCAAAAATTAGAAGAACCTGTCACGCCTTAGATTATAGAACTTAGCGCGGGCGTAGTTCAGTGGTAGAATACTTCCTTCCCAAGGAATAGATCGCGAGTTCGAGTCTCGTCGCCCGCTAATAATTAACACTCATCCATAGATGGGTGTTAATTATTAGTTTGGTTATAAATTAAGTGCAAGTGTAAGATGGGGAATTTGGGGTAAATATTCAAATATAAAGCCTATTGTAATGTTTAATGGACATTTAGATGGGGTAGTTTTTACAAATTTTCAAATAGTCAGCCACTTTGAGCCCTATCTTGTATATTGAGATATAGGGAAAATTTTTGCACTAAACTATCCATTTCTTGCACTATTTTGCACTAAATTTCCAAGTTATTATTTTAAAATCGCTAAAAGTTTTATTGTGTTTAAGTTCTAGCGATGGACTTTTAGTGCAAGAATTGTTAGTTTTAATTTTCTTGCGATTTGAGATGTGTCGAAATGTCTCTGAGATTGAGACAAAAGACTTGATGTTTCTGTGAACCAGAGACATTAATGTGTGTGAGATGATTTTACATGACAAACTTTACACCTGAAAAATGTAAACAAATAGCACTTGTAAGGCTTGATTTAATCCACAAGTGGCTTGAGTTCAGGAAGAAATCAACAAATAAACTTCAAGCTGATTATGATTTTGTAAAATTACACAACACCTCTAATTCTCATTTATTTGAGATTTTAGGAAAAATTAATATTAATCAAGAGCTTGTAATAGACTTTTATAAAAAATGCAAATCTAGAATCAAACATTTCTCTTAATTTGGCAGCAATATTTGGATGAGTTTTGTCCAGTTCAGTTATGGTTTTATCTCCGATTTCTTCATACAATTTTTGATATTCTGCATCAGAAAGTTTTAACATATCTTTGAGGGTATCAGAGAAGAAATTACGAATAATCTTTCTAGCCATATATTGAACGTAACTGGTAAACGATATTCAGAGAACATCTATATTTCTTCCTCAAACAAAAATTCCTAAAGCAAGTGAGATAAAAATTGTTGGAGATAAAGTAAAGCAAGGAACCACAAAAGATGCTAACGGAAATCCAATTACAAATACTGTAATATACTTAATTTAGCCATTTTAATAATATCTCTTTAAACATTCTTAAAGTTGTCTTTTGGGTTCAACTTAGTTTTTTGCTTTATATTATTAGTTGACATAAAAATAAGTTCCGTCTATAATGTTACTACCAATAGTAACATTATAGGTCAAAATGCAAGATATAAAAGAACTTTCATATTTAATATACAATTTAAAATCTGATGATGAAATATATAAATTTCTTCGTGAGATATTAACAGAAAATGAACTTTTAACTTTATCAAAACGATGGCGTATTTTAAAAATGCTAAACGATGGAATTGCTCAACGTACAATTGCAGATGAATTAAATGTAAGTTTATGTAAAATTACACGCGGAGCAAAAGTCCTTAAAAATAAAAACGCTGTTACTACTAAAAATTTGATAAAGGAGAAAATAAATGATAAACATTCAACCTAATAACCAAGGGTTTTTCGGCACATATGGCGGACAATATATAGATGATGATTTAAAAATCGAATTTGATAAAATTGAAAAGGTTTTTAATGATTTAAAAAACGATAAGAACTTTCTGGCAGAATTGGATTATTATAATAAAAATTATATAGGACGTCCAAGTCCGATATATTTTGCAAAAAATTTATCTAAAAAATATGGAAATAATATTTACTTAAAACGTGAAGATTTAAACCATACAGGTGCACATAAAATTAATCACTCTATAGGTGAGGCACTTTTAGCAAAAAAACTGGGTAAATCAAAAATTATTGCTGAAACCGGTGCAGGTCAACATGGAGTTGCAGTGGCAACTGCAGCTGCTCTGGTCGGGCTTAAATGTGATATTTATATGGGTGAAGTTGATGTTTTGAAGGAAGCTCCAAATGTACAAAGAATGAAGGTGTTAGGTGCTAATGTGATTAGTGTTAAAGATGGAACAAAAACACTGAAAGAAGCTGTAGATAGTGCATTTTGTGCATATTTAAAAGAGTATAAAACTGCTCTTTATACAATAGGTTCGGTTGTTGGACCGCATCCTTTCCCAATGATTATTGAATATTTCCAATCTGTTATTGGACAGGAAGCAAGAGAGCAATTTTTAGCTCAAAAAAATAAACTTCCTGATTGTATTGTTGCTTGTGTTGGTGGTGGTTCAAACGCAATTGGTTTATTTAGCGGTTTTTTAGATGATGAGCATGTTGAAATTTATGGAGTCGAACCTTTAGGTAAAGGTTCAAAATTAGGACAAAATGCAGCAAGTATAACTTATGGCTCTGATGGTATAATTCATGGATTTAGATGTAAAATTTTGAAAGATGAAAATGGAGAAATTGCAAACGCATATTCTATTGCAAGTGGATTAGATTATCCCGGGGTTGGCCCAAAACATTGTTATTTAAATGATATAAAACGTGTAAAATATGATACTGTTAGTGATTTAGAAGCAATTAGTGCATTTTACGAATTATGCGAAAAAGAAGGAATAATTCCTGCTCTCGAAAGTTCACATGCTGTTGCTTATGCAATTAAACTATCAAAAAAATACCAAAATAAAGATATTTTGGTTAATTTATCAGGTAGAGGCGATAAAGATATTGATTTTGTTATGAAAAATTATCCCATAACTTCGTTTTAAATTTTATATATGTAGTTAATCCAAAATTTAATACGAAAGTTATGATTATTTACTTGTTATAAACACATAAACTTCCACTTTTGGAAGTTTTATGTTATCTGTCAAATAAATATCTATTATAATTTTAGGGTAAATTATTATTCATTAACAAACAACATATAAGGTTCAATTTCTAAAGCACTTATAATCGAATCAAGTGTATCAATACTCGGTTTTTTCTTTCCCCGTTCTATCTCTGACAAATAATCAGTACTAATGTTTGCAAGCTCGCTCAACTGTTCTTGTGTATACCCTTTTTGTTTTCTGTATTTTTTAATATTTTTTATTGTATACAAAAACGTTCTATTTGCCATATGAAACATTATGTGGTATCATACTTTTGAAATTAACAGGCTCTAAGCACGGAATTATATGGACATTAACGAATATACACGACTCAAAATCAAACAAATTCGTATTGAAAAAGGTCTATCACAAAGAGATTTAGCACGTTTAATCGGAAGGAGTGAAAACTATATTCTTGCGATAGAATCAGGAGAAATAGAAACAAAAATTCTCCCTCTGTTGAAATTTTGTGAAGTGCTGAAAATCAATCCACATACTTTTTATAATGAATTTTACGGAAGAATGTAAATTCATTCACTATTTTTTTGATTTGTTGTAAAATTAGTGTATGAGGATAGAAGGGCTAGAAACAGAAATAACAACAAATGTCGAATTTAATAAAATATCGACAGATACACGTACTATCGAGGCGGGAGATTTTTACCTTCCCTTAAAGGGTGCTAATTTTGACGGTGAAAAATTTATCGCTCAGGCTGTTGAAAAAGGTGCGGTCGGATATTTTACAACTCAAGAACCTGATATTAAAGGTGCAGTTGGGATAAAAGTTCCTGATACAAAAACCGCATATCTTGAACTTGCAAGATACAGAAGGCAAAAAATTAATCCAAAAGTTATTTTGATTACGGGAAGTTCGGGAAAAACTACCACAAAAGAACTTGTTTATTCCGTTGTTTCACAAGGTTACAAAACCTTCAAAACTCCGCTTAACCATAATAACGAAATTGGATTTTGCCAAACAATATTTGATATGCCGGAGGATACGGAAGTCCTTGTTCTTGAAGCGGGTATGAGAGGACTTGGAGAAATAGAGTTAATCTCAAAATACGCCCTTCCTGATATTACAATAATTTGTAACGTTGGTACCGCACATATCGGAAGATTAGGTTCGAGAGATAATATAGCAATCGCAAAATGTGAGGTTACAAAATATCAAAAACAAAACGGTGTATTCATCGGGCATAACAGCGAACTAATCAAAAAATATCTTGATTTTCCGGGAGAAAAAGTATTTTATTCAATCAATGATGCGAAAGTTCTTAAACATAGAACAGGTTTTTCGGAATTTGAATACAAATCTAATGTATACAAATTAAACATTGAAGGTGATTATAATATAGAAAACTCGCTTGCTGCAATAAATACAGGCATTGCTCTGAATATGTCCCCTCAAAAAATTGCCTCAGGACTTGAAAGCTATCATCCGATAGAAAAAAGATGGGAAACAGAAAAAATAGGTAGATTTGAACTTATTAATGACAGTTACAATGCTAATCCCGATTCCATGAAAGCTGCACTTAAAACAGTGTTTGAGCTTTATCCCGATTGTGTCATTGTTCTCGGAGATATGGGAGAGCTTGGAGAAAACGAAAAAGAGTACCATAGAGAAGTCGGGGAATTTGTGAAACAGAATAAAACCGACTCAAATATAATTATAACAGTTGGTGAATTGGCAAAAGAAATCGACAATACCAATAATTTCTTGTGTAATTCAGATGCCGCAAATTATATAATAAATAATATCAAGGGAAACAAAACCATATTTTTCAAGGCATCACGTTCAATGAAATTTGAGGAAATAATAAAAGAAATAAAGGAGAGTATTAAATGATAATGACATCCGTGTCCTTTTTGTTGGGGCTTATATTGTGTTTATTATTTGGCATACCGTATATTGACTTTCTTAAAAAAAGAATGATTGGTCAATATATACGAGAGGAAGCACCGGAAGCACATGCCCAAAAATCAGGAACTCCGACGACGGGCGGAGTGTTTATTATACTTGCGGCACTTTTGGCATCGGTTACAACTCTTTTTATGGCGGAAAAATTTACTGATGCGGCGTGGATTATACTTATAACGTTTTTGTTCTACGCACTTGCAGGTTTTCAAGATGATTTTCTAAAAATAAAAGGACACGAAAACAAAGGCTTGAGTGCAAGAGGGAAATTTTTACGTCAGATTATCATAGCACTTCTTCCTATATTTTATGCAATTCAAATGTACGGAACATTCGGAACACAGATTACATTTGGAAACTACGTAGTTGATTTAGGATGGTGGTATCCGATACTTGCGATTATTGTTATCACAGGTGCTTCTAACGCATATAATTTAACCGACGGATTGGACGGACTTGCAGCATCAACAGGTGTTCCCGTTTTTGCAGGGTGTTCAATAATTGCACTTTTGTCTCATTACGACTATATTGCAATTATTGCGGCGGCTATGGCGGGCGCATTATTGGGATTTCTTAAATACAATAAACCTAAAGCAGAAGTATTTATGGGTGATACAGGCTCTCTTGCAATAGGCGGTTTGCTCGGAGCACTTGCAATTATGGGAAAATTTGAGTTGTATCTGGTTATACTTGCAGGTGTTTTCGTAATCGAATGTTTATCGGTTATGATTCAGGTTACAAGTTTTAAATTGACAGGCAAAAGAGTTTTTAAAATGTCACCTATTCATCATCATTTTGAGCTTTGCGGATACTCAGAAAAACAAATTGTAAAAGGATTTGCAATCGCATCTTGTATTTTCTCCGCAATTGCGGTTCTTGTCTTTGAACTCTTTCATACGGGAGTAATTTAATGATTAACTGGCATGATAAAAAAGTTTTGATAATGGGTTTTTCAGTGAGCGGAAAATCTGCGGCAAGATATCTGGCACGACACGGTGCTAATGTTTTTATAACCGAAGGTAATGAGGCTAAAAAAGAAGACAAAAAAGAAATTAAAGAATTAAACCTTCTCGGGATAAAAACAGAATTCGGTAAACATTCGGACAAATTTATTGACGGTGCTTATGTTGCAATAATAAGTCCGAGTATTCCTAAAGATTCCGAATTGTATAAAAAAGTTAAAGAAAAGAATATACAAATAATTTCCGAAATAGAACTTGCATACAAAGAAACAGGTAAACCGTTCATCGGTATAACGGGTACTAACGGAAAAACAACCGTTACTGCTCTAACCTCACATATTTTATCGTCAGAGTATAATGCGCCGGCATGCGGGAATATAGGGGTTCCACCGACATCTTTGCTTGATAGCGATACCGATTATTTTGTGTGTGAATTGAGTTCGTTCCAAATGGAACATACAGAGGCTTTTAAAGCACAAATTGCTTGTTGGACAAATTTTACGCCTGACCATATAACATGGCACGGAACTTTGGAAAACTATTTTGATGCGAAAGCCAAACTGTTTAAAAGTCCGACGGCTGCTACTTTTGCGGTTCTAAACGGTGCGGATGAAAAACTCTTAGAGCTTTCTAAGAAGTCAGGCGGAACGGTATTCTTATTTGATAAAGAAACAGATGATAACTGTTGTTATATAAAAAATGAAGGTATTTATTTTAAACGCAGAGGAAAAGAAGAATTTATCATAAATCTTTCGGAATGCCCGCTCATTGGTCATCACAACTACCAAAATATAATGTGCGGAGTTACAATTGCAAAGATAATCGGAATATCAAATGAACATATACAACAAAAAATAAGAGATTTTGTTGTGCCTGAACACAGGCTTGAAAAAGTCAGAGAATTTAACGGAATAACTTTTTACAACGATTCTAAAGCGACAAATCCTGAAGCATCAATTGTTGCAATCAACTCGTTTAATAACACGGATGTTACGTTGATAGCCGGAGGACGGGATAAGCTTACTACTCTCGAAGAATTTTGTGAAAGCGTAAAACAACATATCAAGACTGTTATTCTGATAGGTGAAGCAACCGAAAGATTTGAAACCGAACTCAAAAAATCGGGGTTTGATAATATTATTAAAGCAGAAACCCTTGAAGCTGCGGTAGATAAAGCAATTGAACTAAAACCTGATAACGTTTTATTGTCGCCGGCATGTGCAAGTTTTGATATGTTCAAAGGGTATGAAGAAAGAGGAACGGTATTTAAAAACTATGTATTATCAAAGAAATAATAGTAATAATAATAAAAGAAAACCGCAGGGAAATACAACCCAGCAAAATATAATCATTACGCCGCCTGACAAAACGTTGATGATAGTTGTTTTGTTCCTTGTTGTAATCGGTGTTATGGTAATTTTTTCCGCAAGCGCACCAAAATGTATTGATATGGGTGTAAATCCCGCAAAATTTGCAATACAACAGATACTCGGAATTGTTGTAGGGTATCTCGGACTAAGATTTTTGAGTAATTATGACTACCGAAAATTGGTTAATATAACAAGTATTTACACATACGTGGTTATCGGACTTTTGCTTTTGGTTCATTTTACGGGTGATGTTGTAAACGGTGCTCAAAGATGGTTAAACATAGGACCTCTAAGCTTGCAACCGTCAGAGTTTGCAAAACCTGCAATAGTAATGTTGTTGGCAAATGTTTTTCATAAAGATGCGAATATATTAGACCCTAATAAATGGACGACCGCATTTATTCCGATACTTATTATGGTCGGATTGATATTTATTCAACCGAATTTAAGTATGGTTATTCTTCTTGGAATGACCTCCGTTGTACTTTATTTGTGTGGTAACGGTTCGGTAAAACTTATATGGATGATGGGTGCAACAGTTATTCCTGTACTTTTGTTACACGGATTGAAGGGTTATCAATCTTCAAGAATAACCACTTGGTTACATCCCGAAAGTGATCCGCTTGGTGCAGGATACAATATTATTCAATCATTGGTTGCATTTGCATCCGGAGGCTTGTATGGTGCAGGATTTGGCGCATCCAAGCAAAAACTTGCATGGCTGCCGGAAGCACATACCGACTTTATTTTTGCGGTTGTCGGAGAGGAACTGGGTTTCATAGGATGTATTCTTGTGCTTGTACTGTTTTGGACATTGTTACAACGAGGATTTGTTATT